>CAYFOB010000326.1:4112-5284 GCA_964344525.1 uncultured Thiomargarita sp. | reverse complement strand
TTTCAATGCCCAGCACTGCCCGAACGCCAACCAGTGCCAATCCATGCAACCAATTATTTTGGCGATAATGATACAGTTCCCGAAATTGTGCCACCATCAAATCTATCAAAGACGACTCCATGGTATCCACTTCATCAATCAACAAAATCAGTGGACGATCCCATAATCCCTCCTCTTTTGAAAACAGTTGATAAAAGTCATCCCAATTTTTGACGGAAGGGTGTCCTGGAAAACTTCTCAAGATTAACCTGCTAAAGGCTTCTGGAAAATAAGCCGGTTTTTCCATTCCTTTTAATTTACCCAATGAGAAATTAAAAACCACAAATTCATCAGGATATTTAAGTTCAATGGCTTGTTGCATTTGTCTCATTAGCCACGTTTTACCAGTTTGGCGAGGTGCCCAAATGGTGAAATAATGTCCACCTTTTTTGGGGTTGCCGATGAGCTGGTCAACACCTTTTGCAATGAGCTCAGTGCGTGGTACACAAAAATGCTCCTCACAATCGACGGGCCCATAAGAATTAAAATGTCTCATTATTGAGTCCTTTAAATCATTTAAGATAAGTTGGGGGACGGATTGAAGTCGAAGGGCAAGAAAGTAGCTGAGTCCAAGAACAATATGTGCCGGTTTTGATTTATCCTTTTTTATAACTCATCCTTGTAGTTAAAGGGGTAGTCTGGATATTTCCGCCATCCTGCACTAGGGACAATTTCCATGACGACGTTTAAAAGAACGTTCCATCAAATTGGAATCATCAAAATGCCGCTTGCCGAAAAAAGCGGTGGCATGGTGTCCCCTTTGACGCATTTCTCCCGGCGCGGGAATCCCCATTGGCCATAATATCCACCTTTCACCTCGTTGTGTGCCTGGCACAATTCCATTTGCTTGAAATAAGCTTCGTCTTTGCCCGTTTAATGGAAGGGAACGAAGAGAATCGTAATTTGCCCAAACATAAGTTTTTGTGCGCCCTTGATTCAAGGGATGTTGGCTGACTCTATCAACAAAATGACTGGTATGGGCAATACGTAAAGTTGTACTTTGTCCTTTTGGTGCCATTTGGGGAGAAAACGGTGGTTCTTGAAGAACGCCATCTGCTGGGCGAAGGCAAACCTTGTTGCTGGGATAAAACAAATGGTAGCATCCGCAATTATGAATAGTGTCATAAGCGAGG
>CAYFOB010000326.1:0-4102 GCA_964344525.1 uncultured Thiomargarita sp. | reverse complement strand
TGTTACGCGCCAAAGGAGGCCATCTAAATGTCCACCGAGAATGTCCAGCGCCGAAGTTGACGGGCGGGCAGGCAACCAAACAACATAATTCAGTTGCAAAAGAATCTCCCCTTGAAAAAAAGTATGGGAAAGGTAGCGATAAACTGTGGGCTGCTTAGTATCAATAATTATCTTAGAGGTAAGCCAGACTGGTGCGCCAATTTTATCATCATTGCTCGCCGTATCCACCTGCCAAATAGGCGCAAAAGCAGCAAACAGCCTTTCCCTTTCCTTCTCTGTTGGTTCGGGAATGCCTAAGGGATTACGTGCAGAGTGGCGAATAATATCACTGACTTCCTGGGCATCCAACGGTTCTGACTCCTTAGGCGGAAGATAGCGGATCAATTCACCTTTTACTTTTAATTTTGCCAAGGGAGTGCGATAGGTTTCCATAATTTCTTTATGCAAATTGTGTACCCCCATTTTTATGGGCCAAGCGGAAATCCAATACAGCCCCAATATCCGTTTCCATGTTTGGTATTCAGGGGGTACATATATTGCCTCAATGAGCCGTTGCTTGTTGGGCGCCTGGGAAAAATCGCGCTTGCGTAATAAATTACCGCATTCTTGGACGGTTTTATAGGGGGGGAAGAGATGTTTAACCGGTGGAGGTAGGTTATCCATCTCAATTTTACGCCCTTGTTCCCCAAGCTGTTGCAAACGATCTACCCAAGCGATAAATTGGCTATCTGAAAGTTGCTGATCACGAAAACGTGCTAAAAAACGGTCACTTCTCAGATAGGGAAAGCCGGGAATGGGGGCCGTTTGGCTATCTCTCGTGCCCATTTCATCCACGGCTTGATCTAAGTGAGAAAAGAGCGTTTCGCATTGGGGAAATGTGGGGTTGAGCCCTATTTTCAGTGGTTTTTCGGGCAAAGTGGAAATGAACGAACAACCAGAAAGCAGTAGAACAAACCCAATACGTCCAAGATGGTGTGTAAATAACATATACAAATTTTCCTCATTAAGAATGGCTCAATGTTTCCAAATTTTCCATCATATTCAACACCCTGGTTTTTAACAAATTAGCAACCAGAGAAGGACCAATCAAGGGGGGAATCCACACTTTTGGTGCCATGACGGCCTCAATTCGTAGGCGAGTGCCCCCGTTCGCCAGTGGTACAATATGCCAAAGGGATTTTCCCATGTGGTAATCACTCAATTTTGGCAAAATGGTGACCAACAAATCTCCAGAGGGTAGTTTTCGTATTTTTTGAACTTGAACCAATGTAGAACAAAAAAATAATATACAATCCTTTATTTCTATTCGCCCAATAACCACTTGCGGTTCTGGAGAAGACAAACGAGTGCTACTAACAACAGATTCATTGTAAAGTCCCATCTTATCAAAATCGACCAATAATTCTCGAATGCGATGGGCATTTCCCTGGAGCTGCATTTCCACAATGAGGGAATAAACCCCATCATCATGGCTAACAGAGGCCTCAATAACATGCCCTGCAGCGACGATAGAGGGGGCTAGTAGACAAAAACAGAAAACCATTTTGATGATGTGTTTCATTTGTTTTTCCTCAAAAATTTCAAGAATGACAATGATAAAAGATTTATCTTAAGATTATCTTAAGGTTTATTGTCCAAAATAATGAGCAATAAATATCACCCACGAGAATGTTAATAATGATAAATAACAGTAATCCTTTACCATTTAAGATGTCTTATAACATAGACATCCCTAGCTATTTGCAAGAAACTTACTGGTGGGCTTATATCCATCCCAAAGCGGTCAAGTTTTTTGAGCACCAATGGCTGGTTAATTTGATTTTGTTGGGTAATTTTGCTTGTTTGCGTGACACTGTGTTGGATGAAATAGGTGAGACTGTTCATGGAAATGTGTTGCAGGTTGCCTGCGTTTACGGTGATTTTTCGAGTCGTTTGGCGCAACGCTTGATGTCTGAAGCGCATTTAGATATCGTTGATGTTGTGCCAATACAACTTTCTAATACTTATCATAAAATTAAACAATATCATAATGTTACTTTATGCCATCAGAATTCCACTGCACTAAGTTTTACAGATGGACATTATGACAATGTTGTGGTTTTTTTTCTGCTACATGAACAGCCAATAGAGGTTCGCAAACAAACTATTCGTGAAGCACTACGAGTGACTAAGCCTGGTGGAAAACTTATTTTCGTTGACTACCACCGCCCAGGCTATTTTAATCCGTTTCGTTATCTCATATTACCTATTTTACATTTGTTAGAACCTTTTGCTTTAGATCTGTGGAAGCAAGAAATTATCAGTTGGTTACCTGAAGAACAACAAGCCGCTGAGATTCATAAAGAAACGTGGTTTGGTGGGCTTTACCAGAAAGTGGTTATAACGCCACTGCCTTGTAGGAACTATCCTGAGGAGGATAAATAATGCAAAGAAAAAGCGTGTTAACAATTGTCATATTATTCATTTGGTCCAGTCTGCTCAATGCCGCGCCTCAAGCAGAACTGATTCCTTTTTGGAATAAAAGCAATGAAGCCAATCAGATGAAAATTAATCATCACGTTTGGCAAGGCATCTTGGTTCGCTATTTGAATGCGAAACATCCGTCGGGTATTAACCGCTTTAATTACGCAAAATTAGCGAAGAACAAATTTTATAGGAATAAATTGAATGCCTATTTGTCATATCTGCAACGCCTTGATCCGCGCAGATATTCAAAGATTGAGCAAAAAGCCTATTGGATTAATTTATACAATAGCTTAACGGTAAAAATCGTTTTGGATGCTTATCCTATCTACTCAATTACCAAAATTCATAAAGGCTGGTTCGCTTTTGGTCCTTGGGATGATGTACATGCGACAGTAGCGGGTCAAGAGCTGACTTTGAATAATATTGAGCATGGTATTTTACGTCCAATTTGGCAGGATAATCGGATACACTACGCTGTTAATTGCGCAAGCCTTGGCTGTCCCAATTTAGCCCCCCAAGCCTATACAGCCGCTAATACGGAGAAATTGCTAAAAAAGGCGGCAAGGGATTATGTAAACCATCGTCGCGGCGTGCAATTTAAAAATGGTAAATTATTGGTTTCCAGCATTTATCATTGGTATAAAATTGATTTTGGGGGCACTGATGCAAGTGTGATAAGACATTTAGTCAAGTATGCCAAACCTAAGTTGGCAAAACGTTTGCGACGCTATAAAGGTTCAATAGCGCATGACTACAATTGGAGGCTAAACCAACCTTAGTAACTGATGTTACACCCTGGAAACCAAAAAAAAACCTGACAGGTTTCCAAAACCTGTCAGGTTTTTCGTTTATAAATGATTTTTATGAATATCTTAGAGGATTACCAATCAAACCCAAAACTTGGCAAAGCACACGCATGTTGACTTTCTGCAAACGGTTTAGCAGGTGTTTTAGCAACCACCTCGCGAGCGTCTGATTTTTCGCCATGGTTGGCACTTTTAGGCGCATCACCCCAGCCAACAAGTGTATGGTCTATTTTTTGTGGAGTACATACCTGATCAAAGGTTGTCTTGGAGACAACGCCAGCATAAGAATTAGGTATGCATACACTGAATAGACAAATAAATAATAATTGTGTTAGCTGCTTAAAATTCATGAAATTAGCTCTCAATCCCCGCTTTTAAAACAACTGGGCGTTGCGGGAAATACACCCAGTTTAATAACCGTTGCACTCGACGCGGAGCGTCAAGTGTTCGCTCCGTGCGTATAATAAATATTATTAGTGTGTCAATAAATTTAAATTTATAATATTGATGAATATTAGACTAATAAAAACTTATTGTCAATATAATATTAATTAATAGCTGAATTAGTTTGATGTAGGAGGAGAAAAGTATAACATAAATCAAAAAATAGGTTGCAACATTTAACAGGCCTTCGTTTTAGGCATAGCTTGCATGCCCTGCAAAGCCCCCATTTATTTATGTTCCCAAACAACACATAGGCTACCCAAGAGTCGGGATGTTGAGATTTATCATTGTTGCTAAGCAGTAATCTGAACTGTGATTTATGTGATTATTATGAGGGTGTTTGATGCTTATTTTTTCATAACCTTTCATCACAAAAATCATAAGAA
>CAYFOB010000325.1:5081-5298 GCA_964344525.1 uncultured Thiomargarita sp. | reverse complement strand
TAACTACAAGGATTATATTATCGATAGGATAAACCGCGCATCTTATAAGGTTTTGACTTATCCCATAAGAATCACAGTTCAAAATTTGCTGCGATGCACAATTTTCGATAAGTCAAAAAAATGGCGCAAACAAATAAATTTATCGTTTATTTGATATCAATTTTCGATGATTGTGGTAAACTGACTCATCTAATTTTAAGAAATCGGTTATCATTCA
>CAYFOB010000325.1:0-5071 GCA_964344525.1 uncultured Thiomargarita sp. | reverse complement strand
AGTAATCCCATAATTTCATTAGGATAAATAACGTGTTAGACGCCTACAAACAACATACTGAAGAACGCGCCAGCCAAGGGTTGCCTCCGTTAGCCTTAAATGCTGAGCAAGTCACAGCATTAGTGGAATTATTGAAAAATTCGGCTGATACAACGTTACTTGATTTACTCACGCATCGTGTACCCCCAGGGGTGGATGAAGCCGCTAATGTCAAAGCCAACTTTTTGGCTGACATTGCCAAAGGTAACGCCAATTGTGCCTCAATAAGCCCTGCGCGAGCGACTGAGCTACTTGGCACCATGCTGGGTGGCTATAACATCCAACCATTGATCGATTTGTTGGATAATGACAATTTGGCACCGATTGCTGCCCAAGCTTTGTCGCATACCTTGTTGATGTTTGATGCTTATCACGATGTGGTGGAAAAATCAAAAAACAATGATTGGGCAAAAAAAGTTGTAACAGCTTGGGCAGAAGCTGAATGGTTTACTGCCAAACCTGCCTTGCCAGAGGCGATTACTGTGACAGTGTTCAAAGTCCCTGGCGAAACCAATACGGATGATTTGTCCCCCGCTTCTGAAGCCTGGAGTCGTCCCGATATTCCGCTGCATGCTAAAGCCATGCTCTCCAACAGAATGGAAGGCGCGTTGGAGACCGTAGAAACCCTTAAACAAAAAGGGCATCCTTTGGCGTATGTGGGTGATGTGGTGGGCACCGGTTCATCGCGCAAATCGGCGATTAACTCCTTATTATGGTATATCGGCAAAGATATTCCTTATGTCCCCAACAAGCGCCAAGGGGGGGTGGTTTTAGGTGGCAAAATTGCCCCAATTTTCTTTAATACCGCCGAAGATTCTGGCGCATTGCCGATAGAATGTGATGTCACAGCGTTAAATAATGGTGATGTGATCACGATTTATCCGAGTGAAGGGCGTATTGTCAACGAAAAAGGCGAAGAAATAGTTCGTTTTAATCTGCGCCCCAGCACGATGCCAGATGAAATTCGCGCGGGTGGACGTATTCCTTTAATTCTTGGGCGCAGTCTCACAGATAAAGCACGCGAAGCCTTGAATTTAGAGCCATCGTCCCTATTTATCCAACCAATACAACCTGAAGATACTGGCAAAGGTTTTACCTTAGCCCAAAAAATGGTCGGAAAAGCTTGTGGTGTCGAAGGTGTACGCCCCGGTACCTATTGCGAGCCTAAAATGACAACGGTTGGTTCACAAGATACCACCGGTGGCATGACACGTGATGAGCTCAAAGAATTAGCCTGTTTAGGCTTTTCAGCCGATTTAGTTATGCAAAGTTTCTGTCACACAGCCGCTTATCCCAAATCGGTAGATATCAAATTGCAACACAATTTGTCCAACTTTATACAAACACGCGGTGGCGTCTCTTTGCGCCCTGGGGATGGCATTATCCATTCTTGGCTCAATCACATGGTTTTGGCTGACACCGTAGGTACTGGCGCAGATTCACATACCCGTTTTCCCATTGGCATCAGCTTTCCAGCGGGTTCAGGTTTAGTCGCCTTTGCGGCTGCCTTAGGCGTTATGCCCTTGGATATGCCTGAATCTGTGTTGGTACGCTTTAAGGGAGAAATGCAGCCCGGCATCACGTTGCGTGATTTAGTCAATGCCATTCCTTATGTTGCCATTCAAAAAGGCTTGTTGACGGTTGAGAAAAAGGGCAAGAAAAATGTCTTTTCTGGGCGCATTCTGGAAATGGAAGGCTTACCAGACTTAAGCATCGATCAAGCCTTTGAATTTGCTGATGCCTCAGCGGAACGCTCAGCCAATAGCTGCACAATGCGTTTAAATAAAGAACCCATCATCGAATATCTTAAGTCCAACGCCACCCTGCTCAAATGGATGATCGCCAATGGCTATGGTGACAAGCGCACTCTACAGCGCCGCGTTGATGCGATGGAAGCTTGGTTGAAAGAACCCGTTTTAATGGAGCCCGATGCAGACGCTGAATACGCAGAGGTGCTTGAAATTGATCTCAATGAAATCAAAGAGCCTTTGCTGGCATGCCCCAATGATCCTGATGATGTCAGAACTTTATCAGAGGTCGCGGGCACTCAAATTGACGAAGTTTTTATCGGCTCTTGCATGACTCATATGGGTGCCCACCGCGCTGCTGCTAAAGTGTTAGAAAACACAACCAATGTGCCCACCCGTTTATGGGTAGCCCCCCCAACGCGCATGGATGAACGCCAACTGATCGAAGAAGGTGTTTATTCAACATTTGGCAAAGCAGGGGCACGTACTGAAATTCCAGGATGCTCCTTATGCATGGGCAATCAGGCACGAGTAAAAGACGGCGCAACGGTGGTTTCCACCTCAACCCGCAATTTTCCCAACCGCATGGGTAAAGATGCTAAAGTGTACTTAGGCTCAGCCGAATTGGCGGCAGTTTGCGCTAAACTTGGTAAAATTCCAACTGTTGCCGAATATATGCAACATGTGGAAGTGATTGCCCCTGCCTCAAAAGATATTTATCGTACTCTCAATTTCCATGAGATGGATGCATACGCGGTAAACGCTTAAGGATTGTTTTCATTCCAAGCAGCGCTTTGCCAGTACAAAGCGCTGCTTTGTACTCCAACAACCTGTCAAAGTACTAGGAGAAACCAAGTTTTTTTTTAAAAAACTTGGTTTCTTTTTAAAAGTTGACGCTCAAAGTTTTGCTAACTCATCGGCAATCGTCTCAAGATGCAACACATGTACTTGAGGAAATTGATCATGATCAATTTCTAGTTCACTCTCACTGATCACAACCCCGCATTTTGTAAGGCATGTACAAAATTTTGACGCTCATTATCCCTATTTAATAAAACACATACGCAACCACTGAGAGAAACGGTGTGTTCCATCACTAAAGTGTGTAACTTGCTAAAAGGTTGGGTTGTACACGCTTCAACACAGGCCAATATTTCCAGTAATTGATCAGTGTGCGCTAAACCGCGTCCACTGCTAAAACAATAAGTTTGTGTGCCCACAAACATTAAATCCAACAACACATCATGGCTGCGTGGCGCACAGGCCAAAGAGGTGGCTACGGATACTGCTGTTTCAAACAAGTCTCCAAAAGCTTGTTCTGTAAATGTATCCAAAATCAGAGCATGACGAACAAAAAATTCGTCCTGAAACTCCTTAACAATAGGTTTACCAATTTTTGCCACACTTTTCCAATGGATATGTCGCAATGGATCACCAGGACGATATTCGCGCAAGGAGACAAATTCTTCAGCATCACCGACTGACATGGCTAATTGCACGCCACCACGTTGATATTTTCTTGATCCTGAGAGCAAGATTTCACCAATGGGATAGCGTTTAGGTAAAATCAGTAAACTATCAGGCTTATCAAGGATGTAAAAAGCATTAAAAAGTCCAAATGGATCAGGACAAACAAATCTCATGTTTGTGAAATGCACATAACCTCTCCGCTTGGCTGTGAGCGTCATTTTAACTTTAACCTCACCTGGTTTTGGTGGAATGGGAGGTAAACTTTTTTCCGCAATTTCCGCGCCTCGACTGATTTGCCTCAACCAAAGCCAACGTGGATAACCCACATAATTATCAAACCAATTACGTTGCCCTGGTTCTTTTGCCTGTAAAAAGGTTTTAAAATCTGGAAGAGGTTGTTTAAGGTTGTCTCGCAAAATTAAACTTTGTTGCCGTTTTCGCGTCTCATTTTGCACCCGCACCCAATAATGTAGCGTTTCACCAACGGTAGCAAACTGAGGCAAATCACGTTGCGCTGTCAAACGCACTCGAAAAAACCAACTACTGAAAATGGCTAACAACAACAAGCCAAACAAAAGGGCAAATAATTGATAAGCCAAACTTCGCGTTGTATCGATGCCAAACATCCCAGCTACGATTAAGCCAACGAGCACTAACAAGCCTGCTTTAGTAAAACGCTGTCGTATCCACTGATCAAAGGTAAATATCCTATTAAAATTTTTGAATAAAATGCGTCTCATTTTTTGTTATCCTAACGACTTATCAAGGACTTACATTTAAACAGGCACCTCAACTTGATGCAAAATTTCTTCCACTATTCCTTCACCGCTTAACCCACTAAACCGCGCCTGTGAATCTACTTTGAGCCGATGGGCAATCACTGGTACTGCAATTTCTTGAATATGATCAGGAGTGACAAATGCCATATCATCAAACAATGCTAATGCTTGTGCGGCTTTCATCAAAGTCAAGGATGCCCGTGGACTTGCGCCCATTTGTACACCTTTAGTTGTGCGAGTGGTAGCCACTAAATCAACAATATAACGTTTTAATTCTTCACTAATACGCACCGCTTGAGCGGCTTGTCTCAATTTTTGAATATCATCTGGATTGACGCAAGGCGTGATGGTTTCAGTCACTTGCTGTTGTGCTGTGAGAATGGCGACTTCTTCTTCTGCACTCACATAGCCTAAACTAAAACGCATTGCAAAACGATCCATTTGCGCTTCGGGTAGCGGATATGTACCATGAAATTCGATAGGATTTTGCGTGGCAATGACAAAAAATAATTCGCTTAATGGATGCCTAACACCATCGATGCTGACTTGTTTTTCGCCCATGGCTTCTAAAAGCGCTGACTGAGCTCTAGGAGAAGCGCGGTTAATTTCATCCGCCAATAAAATTTCGGTAAAAATTGGACCTTTATGGAGACGAAAAGAATTGTCACGTTGATCAAAAATTGATACGCCTATAATATCTGAGGGTAACAAATCAGGGGTAAATTGAATACGCTGAAATTTGATTTGGAGAGATTGTGCCAGCGTTTTAGCCAAGGTTGTTTTGCCAGTACCTGGCAAATCTTCTAGCAAGACATGCCCACCACAAGCGAAAGCTGCTAATAGTTTTCTAATGGCACCGGTTTGCCCTGTGATGACTTTTTCAATGTTAGTGGCTATTTTTTGATAGATTGTGAGAGGAGTGTGCATATTATTATCTTTTTTTGTTTGAATCAGAATTAGGATAAAACCAGTTAGTTAACTAACAACCCACAAGATAAATCCTTTTGCCTCTCACTTTGTGGGCTTTCCAAAAAA
>CAYFOB010000324.1:2022-5303 GCA_964344525.1 uncultured Thiomargarita sp. | reverse complement strand
GCGCAAGGTGATCTTTCACGCAAGATCACCATCGAGGCCCAAGGCGAAATCCTCTCCCTTAAAGACACAATTAACACCATGGTCGATCAACTCAGCCGTTTTGCTGAAGAAGTCACTCGGGTAGCGCGTGAGGTTGGCACCGAAGGTAAATTGGGGGGGCAAGCCAATGTTGAAGGGGTCACCGGCACTTGGCGAGATTTGACAAATAACGTGAATTTGATGTCTAGTGATTTAACCAGCCAAGCCCGCAATATCGCTGAAGTCACCACTGCTGTTGCACAAGGCGATTTAACGCGTAAAGTCACCATCGAAGCGCAGGGTGAGCTGCAAGATCTCAAAAACACCATTAATATTATGGTCACTCAATTAGTGAGCTTTGCGGCTGAAGTCACCCGGGTGGCGCGTGAAGTGGGCACAGAGGGCAAATTAGGGGGACAAGCCAATGTTGAAGGAGTTTCTGGCACTTGGCGAGATTTGACCAATAATGTGAATTTGATGGCGACTAATTTAACCAATCAAGTTCGCAATATTGCAGAAGTTACCACAGCAGTGGCCATGGGTGATCTCACTCGCAAAATCACTGTAGATGCACAGGGCGAAATTCTCGCTCTCAAAGACACCGTTAATGATATGGTGTCTCAACTCAACCGGTTTGCCACCGAGGTAATTCGACTCACCCGCGAAGTGGGCAGAGAAGGCAAATTGGGGGGACAAGCCACCGTTCAAGGCGTTGCTGGCAGTTGGAGCATTTTGACTGACAATTTAAATGACATGGCCAGCAATCTCACAGAACAAGTCCGTAATATTGCGGAAGTGACTACCGCCGTCGCTCAAGGTGATTTTTCTCGCAAAATCACCATTGAGGCGAGAGGTGAAATTATGGACTTGAAAAATACCATTAACACAATGGTGGACCAGCTCAGCCGTTTTGCGACAGAAGTGACGCGGGTGGCGCGCGAAGTGGGCAGCGAGGGCAAATTGGGGGGGCAAGCCAGTGTCGAAAAAGTCAGTGGTACCTGGCGTGAATTGACCAATAATGTCAATGAGATGGCCCGCAATTTAACCGAGCAGGTCCGCAATATTGCAGAAGTGAGTACAGCCATTACCCAAGGCGACTTTACCCGCAAAATCACCGTTGATGCCAAGGGCGAAATTCAAGACCTCAAAAAGACAATTAATACCATGGTTGATCAACTCAACCGCTTTGTTGATGAAGTTACCCGGGTAGCGCGTGAAGTGGGTACTGAAGGTAAATTGGGGGGGCAAGCCGAAGTGCGCGGTGTTGCTGGGACTTGGCGAGAATTGACAGATAACGTCAACGAAATGGCCCGTAATTTAACTGAACAAGTCCGCAGTATTGCAGAAGTGGTGGTTGCTATCGCCCAAGGCAATCTTAGAAAGCGTTTAACCCTCACAGCGCGAGGAGAAATCGCCAGTTTGGCGACAACGATCAATGATATGATCGACACGGTGACGATTTTTGCTGAACAAACCATTAATGTGGCTCGGGATGTCGGGGTTGATGGCAAATTGGGTGGCCAAGCGAAGGTGCCCGGCGCCAAGGGCACCTGGTGTGAATTGACCGATAATGTCAATCAATTAGCCAACAATCTCACAACGCAGGTGCGTGCGATCGGTGATGTTGCCACTGCGGTGACGAAAGGCGATCTCACACGAACCATCAATGTCGATACCCAAGGCGAATTGACTGCCCTCAAAGATAACATCAATACGATGATCCACAATCTTCGTGAAACCACCCGCACCAACAGTGAACAAGATTGGCTAAAAACGAATTTAACCCGGTTTACCCGTATGATGCAAGGGCAACGGGATGTGAATAGCATGTTAAAAACGCTTTTTTCAGAACTAGCGCCCGTGGTTTCTGCGCAACATGGCGTCTGTTATTTGCTGGAAATGGAAAATAACACGCCAATCCTCAAGCTCACCACCACTTATGCCTATCATGAGCGCAAGCACTTAGCCAACCGTTTCCTTTTAGGAGAAGGGATAGTTGGACAATGTGCCCTTGAAAAACAAAGAATTTTGCTCATTGAGGTCCCAGAAGATTATATCCAAATCACGTCTGGCTTAGGAAAAGGCACCCCACTCAATTTGATCTTATTGCCAGTGCAATTTGAGGAAAATTTGCTAGCGGTTATTGAATTAGCCTCCTTTAACCGTTTTAGCGAAATTCACCTCACCTTTTTGGATCAATTGATGGATAGTATGGGCGTCATGTTAAATGCCATTAGCTCCGTCATGCGGACTGAAAAATTGCTGGATGAATCACAAAACATGAGTAAAGAGTTGCAAGCGCAGCAGCGAGAACTGGAGCAATCAAATCAAGAACTGGAGCAAAAACAGCAACAGTTAGAAATCGCCAATGCGGAAATGGAAAACCAAAAAACGGAATTGGAACAATCTAACCGCAAACTGGAAGATCAAACCCAACAATTAGAAAAACAAAATGTTGAGGTGGAGCGCAAAAATCGGGAAGTGGAATTAGCGCGGGTCGATTTGGAGAAAAAAGCGGAGGAATTGGCACTGACATCTAAGTACAAATCCCAATTTCTCACTAACATGTCGCATGAACTCAGAACGCCACTGAACAGTTTGTTAGTGTTAGCAAAACTCCTGTCTAATAATGAACCAGGCAACTTGTCAGAAAAACAAATTGAATACGCCCAAATCATTCACGCTTCTGGCACCGATTTACTGAACTTGATTAACGATATTTTGGATATTTCCAAAATTGAGGCGGGGGCTACGACGATTGACTCTAGCTGGTTAGAATTGCCACAGTTGCAACAAAGCTTAGAAAACAGTTTTCGCCAATTTGCCCAGCAAAAAGGGCTCGCTTTTGAAATCAAACTTGAGCCGCCGCTACCACAAAAGCTTTATACTGATGCCAAACGTTTGTTCCAGATTCTCAAAAATTTACTGTCCAACGCCTTTAAGTTCACAGAACAGGGACGAGTTGCGATCAACATTTATCAGGCGAAGAACATCACCGCATTGAAAAAAGCGGATTTTGTCGTTGCCTTTGCAGTCAGTGATACAGGCATTGGCATTCCAGAATCCAAACGTCAAATTATCTTTGAGGCGTTTCAACAAGTGGATGGTAGCATCAGCCGCAAATACGGGGGGACTGGTTTGGGACTGGCCATCAGTCGGGAAATCAGCCGCCTACTGAATGGGCTGTTGGAACTCACTTCAAGTGGTCCACAGGGGAGTACCTTTACTTTTTATCTCCCCCAGTCTGATGATAAAAACCAAGG
>CAYFOB010000324.1:0-2012 GCA_964344525.1 uncultured Thiomargarita sp. | reverse complement strand
ACAACGCATAGAAAATTGGGCACACGAGAAATTGCAAGTGCCAGCCACTCACCTTGAACCACTAGAAAATGAATTCAATGATGATCGTGCTCATCTGCAAGCAGATAAGCCAGTGGTGCTCATTATAGAAGATGATCTCAAATTTGCTCACCTTTTGATGGATATGGCACATGAGCAAGGCTTTCAGGTACTGGCAACCAGTCAAGGTGAATCGGGGATCGCCCTAGCGACTCAATTTAAACCTGATGCCATCACCTTAGATATTGTTTTGCCAACCATCAATGGGTGGACGGTGCTTGATCTCCTGAAACATAATAGCGAGAGTCGCCATATTCCAGTTCATGTGATTTCGGTAGAAGAGCAGAAAATACGTGCTCTGCGCCAAGGGGCTATTGGTTTTTTGGAAAAACCGGTCGATGATCAGCAACTGAAGCGGACTTTTGAGCACTTAATGCGCTTTAAGCAACGCGATAAAAAATCGTTGTTGGTGATAGAAGACGATAAGGTACAACGTCGCACTCTCATCGAATTACTTGAGGGGAATGATATAAAAATTGTTGGTGTTGACACCGGGGCGGATGCTTTAAAAGCCATTGAAACTCAATTGTTTGATTGCATGGTTTTGGACCTGAGTTTGCCAGATATGGATGGATTTAGTCTGCTTGAGAAACTTAAATTGGCTGGCAAAAGTGAGTTACCAATCATCGTTTATACTGGCAAAGAACTGAGCCCAGAGGAGGATAATCGTCTCAGAGAAATTGCTGAAACCGTCATTATCAAAGGCGCCCATTCGCCAGAACGCTTATTAAATGAAACTGCTTTATTCTTGCACCGGGTTGAGACTGCTCTGCCAGAATCAAAACGCAAAATGCTGGCACAAGCTTATCGTCAAGAACCACAATTGGTCGGCAAAAAAGTGTTATTGGTTGATGATGATATGCGGAATATCTTTGCCTTGACGGGATTGTTGGAATCTCAACAAATGCAGGTATTTAAAGCGGAAGATGGTAAGGTTTGCTTAGAATTGTTACAACAACATCCAGACATTAACCTGATTTTAATGGACATTATGATGCCAGAAATGGACGGTTATGAGGCGATACGGTACATACGCCAGGATGCTCGCTTTAGCGCACTGCCTATTATTGCCCTCACCGCCAAAGCGATGAAGGGGGATCGGGAAAAATGTATTGAGGTGGGGGCTTCGGATTATATCAGTAAGCCGGTGGATAATGAGCAATTGTTGTCGTTGTTGCGGGTTTGGTTGTATGATAGGAGGGTTTAACGAATCAATAACTACAGGGATTATTTTTAAGAAAGGATAATTGATGTTACGCAGCCTTGTTCCAACGCTTTTTGCTGGACTGGGTTTGCAACCCAGTCCTCATGTTTTTTCATCTTTTTTGAAACGTGAGGACTGGGGTGCAAACTGGGGTGTTAAATTTGAGTCAATTTAACGGAATTTTTTTTCACCCGATTTTTAAGCCAACTACAAATACCATTTCTTTAAGAAATGGTATTTGTGACTTTTTTTTTTTGAGTTCAAAACAAATACCATTTCTTTAAGAAATGGTATTTGTGGCTTTTTTTTGAGCTCAAAACAAATACCATTTCTTTAAGAAATGGTATTTGTGACTTTTTTTTTTTGAGTTCAAAACAAATACCATTTCTTTAAGAAATGGTATTTGTGGCTTTTTTTTGAGCTACAATGGAATAAAAACAGGGGGAAAAAAAAACAGGAAAAATCAACCCAGATTTAACACCCCAGTTGCAAACCCAGTCCAGCGAAAAAACGGGCGTTTGAGAATAAGTGCGTAACATCAGAGGATAAGTCAAAACCACTTCATTAATGGGGGTTTATCCTTTTTTAAAAGTAATCCGTGTAGTTATTCATGGGTTTTAGCATTGATGTTACGCATTTTGGTTCCAAAACCATAAATAACTACAGGGATTACTTTTAATAACTGATGTTACGCATCCTCGTTCCCAAGCTCCTGCTTGGGAATGCCTGT
>CAYFOB010000323.1:0-5325 GCA_964344525.1 uncultured Thiomargarita sp. | reverse complement strand
GTGGAAAATATTGATGGTTTGGTGACACAAGCTTTAGAGAAATTTGGTGATTTTGAAGATTTACCTTTTTCTGATATGGTAAGATTTATCACTCATTATCAAGTTCGCGCAAAACGTTCCCGCCGTAAATAAAGCGCAAGAATAACTACAGGGATTATATTTAATACGGGCACCGTCAAAACATAAGCTATGCTGGGGTTAGGTTTATCCTTTTTTAAATATAATCCTTGTAGTTATTAAGGTTTTTGCCAATCTAACTGGCGTTTGGAAACAAGGTGCGTAACATGACTATTTCTTCACATGTTGCATCAAACGTTGACGTTTTTTACGCTGGCGGGGTGTGAGGATATTTTTTCGTCCTTCATAGGGATTTTCGCCTTGTTTAAATTCTAGCTGTATGGGTGTGCCTTCCAATGTAAAAACTTCACGAAATGTATTAATTAAATAGCGCTTATAAGCCCCTGGTAGTGCATTGACTTGGTTGCCATGTATCACAAACCGTGGCGGATTATGTCCGCCCTGATGTACGTAGCGTAATTTGACTCGTCTACCACGTATTAACGGTGGGGCATGTGTTGCGATGGCATCTTGCAATACTTGATTTAAACGTGCTGTGTTAATTTGACGATTGGCAGCGTAGCAAGCCGCTTTAACAGAATCAAATAAATGGCCAACGCCGCTGCCATGTAACGCTGAAATATAATGAACTTTTGCAAAATCAATAAAATGTAATTTTCGGGTGAGATGGTAGCGCACTTGTTCACGGCGCTTTTGCTCTAAACCATCCCATTTATTGACTGCAATCACTAAAGCGCGTCCTGCGTCAAGCACGTTGCCTAATAAGTTGGCATCTTGATCAGTCATCCCTTCCCGGGCATCCAATAGTATAATCACAACATTTGCCGCTTCAATCGCTTGTAATGCTTTAATAACACTAAACTTTTCAATCGTTTCAGACACTTTAGCACGTCGTCTTACTCCTGCAGTATCTATCAACGTGTATGATTGCCCGTCGCGTTCAAATGGGATGAAAATGCTGTCGCGGGTAGTGCCTGGTTGATCAAAGCTAATGACGCGTTCATAACCTAACATGCGATTAACCAAAGTAGATTTGCCAACATTGGGGCGACCAATAATGGCAATTTTTATGCCCGCATCAGGGGGCACAATTTCTTGCGGCGGAAAGCTTGATAACACTTCTTCCATCAACATATCAATGCCCTGTCGATGCGCGGCAGAAATCGTATAAATTTCTCCCAATCCCAAACGATAAAATTCTGCACTGACTAATTCACGTTGCATCCCCTCAGTTTTATTAATAACCAAATAAATCTGTGTATTAAATTGGCGCAAACTTTGGGCAATATTTTCATCCGCAGCGGTTAAACCCGCCCGTCCATCAACGATAAATAATACACAATTGGCTTCTTGTATGGCTAACAAGGCTTGTTGGGTAATATGTTCAACAATTGCATCATCTTTTTCAGCAAGTCCGCCCGTATCAATAACCCAATAATTGCTATCACCAACACGCCCAAGACCCAATTTTCGATCACGGGTTAAGCCGGGTTGATCAGCCACCAAAGCATCACGGGTTTTGGTTAAAGCATTAAACAAAGTGGATTTACCGACATTTGGACGACCTACAATGGTTATTGTGGGAAGCATGATGTATCCTTCAAAAAAATGGCTTAAACCTTCAAGGTTTTTGAAATTCTTCTTGAAAAAAATGTTACAATTTTTTGTTCGAGTGGCAACCGTTAAAAGGAAAAAAATAATGTCTCAATCCTACATCTTACCAACAATAACGCTTATCATGCTAATAAGCGGTTGTGGCGGCGATTCAACGGCCTCTTCTCCACAACCTGGCGTTTCTAAACCAACGCTACAACCCTTTGCCTCCGAACAAGCCTTGGAAACCTATCTGAAAGAGGGGATGAAACGCTCTACCCAAGTTGGCAGGTATCAAGCATCAGAAGCCGCCACGGCAAACGATAACGCTGCAAAGGTTTCCACCACCAATCTCCAAAAAATTGGGGTAGATGAAGCTGATCGCATTAAGAGCGATGGCAATTATCTCTATATTTTGGGCATGGTGGGAGCATCTCAAGGCTTGTTACGGGTGATGACGCTCTCCGACACCCCCGAAGCCACAGAAGTCAGCAGATTATCCATTAATACCCCCGTTTCGCTTGAAGGGGGGTATTTATTGACCCAACGCAGCAACGGGCTCCCCAATATCCTAGTGGCCGTTGGTGGAAAAGAAAGTTATTATTACGGTTGGGAGGCACGCGCTTGGTTTAGCACCTGGGATTGGCAATCTGGCAAGACGGAGGTGCATATTATCAATGTGACTAACCAACCAATGGTTGACAAAAAAGTACACTTGGATGGTTACTTGGTTGCCAGTCGCCGTATTGGAGAAACTCTTTACCTGGTGAGTCGCTACACGCCTGCTATTTCTGGATATCTACCCTACCCGACAGACGATCAAAAAGCACACAATGACGCTTTGCTTGAACAAGCAAGCCTCAATGATTTGTTGCCTAATTGGTATTTGGATGATGTTGATCAGGGAGAATTGGTGGGTGCAAATACCTGTTTTCAATCCCCACTGCCTGAAAATTATCAAACCGCCGATTTGATCACCGTCACCGCCATTGATCTCACCAATGTCAACAAAAAACCCGTTTCCCAATGCCTCACCGGTGCCAGTGAAACGATTTATGCCTCACCCAAAGCCCTCTATCTTGCCACTACCCGCTACTACTATGGGATTCAAACAAGAGAAATCACTTATCCTAGCCAAATATCCACCGATATCCACAAATTTATCCTGAGTGACACCGGTCCCAACTATCGTGGTTCTGGAACTGTAGAGGGACACTTGGGTTGGGAACAGGATAAAAAATCTTTTCGTATGGGCGAACACCAAGGCGTAATCCGTGTTGTCACATCGCTAGGTAAAAACTGGGATAACACCGCCACCACCCGCTTAACCTTATTAGAGGAAGGAAGTGAGGGAACTCTGCGTATCATCAGCCAACTCCCCAACGAACAGCGCCCTAAAGCTATCGGTAAACCGGGCGAACGCCTTTATGCTGCTCGCTTTTTGGGAACTCGGGGTTATTTGGTCACCTTTAGGGTTACAGATCCCCTTTACATCTTAGATCTCTCCAACGCCAACGATCCTTTTATTACCGGTGAATTGGAAATAGAGGGTTACTCAGACTATCTCCACCCCATTGGTGATACCCTGCTCTTGGGCATTGGCAAGGAGGCTAAAGTTGATGAGGGGACGGGGGGACCTAATATGTGGCGTGGCGCTTGGTACCAAGGTGTGAAATTGAGTTTGTTTGATATCAGTAACCCAAAAAATCCCCAGGAATTGGACAACAAAGTGATCGGCAAACGGGGTACTGAATCAGCAGCCCTATTGGATCACCACGCCTTTGCCTATTTGCCAGCTGATCAGGACAATCCAGCCCGCCTTGCTTTACCTATTGAATTGCACGAAAATGGTCCCACGAGCGGTGATTCTAGCCAACCTTGGGCCTACTACGGTTGGTCCCATACAGGACTCTATTTGTTTGATATCAAGGCGGACAAGATAGAAATGAAAAACAAAATGATTGTGGAGCAGGGTACCCAAAATACTAGCCAGTATCAGAACAATGATCGGGCGCTCATTAGAAATAACGGGGTTCACTATGTCCATGATAACCAAGTTTGGTCTGCACCTTGGGTAGGTGGCAATATGGTTGGTCCACGATAATTAACAATAACTACAAGGATTATATTTAATACGGGCACCGTCAAAACCTTATTATAGCTAGGTTTATCCCTTCTTAAATATAATCCTTGTAGTGCAGGATGGCGGAAATTTCCAGGCCACCTACACTCGAAGCAGAGCTTCGATGAATGCATTCCCAAGCAGGAGCTTGGGAACGAGAATAAATAGGTTTTCTCGTTCCCAAGCTCCCGCTTGGGAATGCATGCCCCGAAGCTCCGCTTCGAGTGGCCTGGAAATTTCCGCCATCCTGCAGTAGTTATTTGCGAGACTCATTTAGTTTTGCTTGAAGACGAGCAATTTCTGCTTCGGCTTTTTGAACCCTATTTTCTGCAGCAATACGTGCCTGTTTTTCTTCAGCATATTTCGGCAGCACAAAATCTTTATAGATTTTGTCGTTAATCATTTGTTCATCATCTGGTTTTTCAAACAAATCATCAACATGAAATTGAAAACCAGGCAACACCGTTGATTTGATGACACCTCCTTTGAGCGGTTTGATGGGAATATATAGCCCTCGTGCACTCAAACGAAAAAATTGTGTGCGCTCTGGGCGTCCATCCAATATGTAATATTCTCTCACGCCGCCGCCAGCATATCGGGTTTGCGAATGCTGGTGCCTGTTGGTAAATTCAAATAAAATCCCATTTCAAGCCCAATTTTTTTACCATTGGTACACACTTTTAAATAATGATCTAAAAGCCCCGAAAACCAAAAAAATGTTTCAATGGTTGAATAATCAGACACGCCTATCTCCTCTAATTGACCATTATGCCATTCATAATTCTTCTCAGGGTGTTCATAGTATTTTTCCCAATATTCCGCCTCAGATACAAACGTTTTTTTAGAAGAATAAGTGCTATGTGTACTTGTTAAGGCGTGTAATTCAGTCATGTTTTTGTCTCCTTATAGCTAGGTATTTGAACTGTGATTTATGTGATTGATCTGATTATTTTTCATCTTCATCACAAAAATCATAAGAATCACAGTTCAATTTATGGACAAGCTTAAAAATTCTGAATCACCTTACCCAATAACTCACGAACATGCCGAATACCATCCCCCAAATTGGCTTCAATTTCTGCCATTGTAATTTGGGCAGAACCACGTCCTGCTGCTGGGTTTACAACAACAGCACAGGTGGCATAACAAAGTCCTAATTCACGCGCCAAAGCGGCTTCTGGCATACCTGTCATTCCCACAATATCACAGCCATCTCTTTCCATACGACCAATTTCTGCGGCTGTCTCCAAACGAGGACCTTGCGTTGCGCCATACACGCCTTGAGGATGTACCTTAAAATCGACTTGTTCAGCTGCAGCCAATAATTGGCGACGCAAACTTTCACAATAGGGTTCAGTAAAATCAATATGAGTGACCTGGCTTAAATTGTCGCCAAAAAAGGTATGTTCGCGTGACCATGTATAATCAATAATTTGATGAGGAATCACCAAATGCTTTGATAGCATATCAGGATGAATGCCACCCACCGCCGCAACAGCAATCACATTTGTAATTTCTAACTCTTTAAGGCT
>CAYFOB010000322.1:4382-5341 GCA_964344525.1 uncultured Thiomargarita sp. | reverse complement strand
TTGTTTCGGGTTGTATTATGATGCGTAAGTGCCATCTGAATACTTGTCCGGTGGGCGTTGCGACTCAGGATCCTGAATTACGTAAACTTTTTCCTGGGCAACCAGAACATATTGTCAATTATTTTATGTTCATTGCTGAAGAAATGCGAGAATGGATGGCCAAATTGGGTTTCCGCACAATCCAGGAGATGATTGGGCGTTCTGATAAACTGGATATGCGTGATGCCGTTTCGCATTGGAAAGCGAAAGGGCTTGATTTTTCAAAGATTTTATACAAGCCTTCTGTGGATAAGGAGGTGGCTGTTTATAATTGTGAAAAACAAGAACATGGTTTAGAAAAAGCCCTTGATCAAGAATTGATCAAGCAAGCCATGCCTGCGCTTGAGCAACGTCAGCCTGTGCAAATTAGCTTGGCAATCCACAATTATAATCGCACATTCGGTGCCATGCTTTCTGGAGAAGTGGCTAAACGTTATGGACATGCAGGGCTACCAGAAGATACCATTCACATTAAAGTCAATGGATGTGCAGGACAAAGTTTTGGGGCATTCGTCGCGCATGGTGTTACCATTGAATTGGTAGGTGAAGCAAATGATTATGTGGGTAAAGGCTTAAGCGGGGGACGCTTGATGATTTATCCACCCAAAGACTGTTCCATTGTGGCAAAAGAGAATATCATTGTTGGGAATACTGTTTTGTATGGCGCGATTAGTGGAGAGTGCTTTTTCTGTGGAGTCGGCGGTGAACGTTTTGCAGTGCGTAATTCTGGGGCGATTGCTGTGATTGAAGGCGTTGGCGATCATGGTTGTGAATATATGACGGGTGGCGTTGTGGTTGTGCTGGGTAGCACCGGACGTAATTTTGCGGCTGGCATGAGCGGTGGTATTGCTTATGTGCTTGATGAAAAAGGAGATTTTGAACAACATTGCAATTTATCAATGGTGGAATTGGAACCGATT
>CAYFOB010000322.1:333-4372 GCA_964344525.1 uncultured Thiomargarita sp. | reverse complement strand
AGAAAACGTTTATCATCAGGGGGGAGATTTAGAAACGCACGGACGAGTAGACGTGATGCATGATATGACGCGCCACGATGCTGTACGCCTTAAAACGTTGATTGAAAAACATAAGGACTATACCCATAGCCGCCGCGCACAGGAAATTTTGGATAATTGGGCTGATTATTTGCCGAAATTTGTCAAAATCATGCCGGTGGACTATAAACGTGCAAACTAATTAATTTTGAATTGTGGCAAAGCGCTGCACTCCAAAAAAATTGCAATTGGAGTGCAAAGCAGCGCTTTGCAATTTTTTATCTGGAGGACAAAACACAAAATGGGTAAAACGACAGGATTCATGGAAATAACCCGCCAAGATCGTACCTATACGCCAGCGGCTGATCGTATTCAGCATTATCAAGAATTTGTGAAACCGCTGACAGAATCGGAGCTGAGTCAACAAGGCGCACGTTGCATGGATTGCGGCATTCCTTACTGTCACAATGGTTGTCCAATCAACAATATTATTCCAGACTGGAACGATTTGGTTTATCAAGGCAAGTGGCGCGATGCTTTGGCTGTTTTGCATAGTACTAATAATTTTCCAGAATTTACAGGGCGGATATGTCCTGCGCCTTGCGAGGCTGCTTGCACTCTCAATTTGAATGATGCGCCTGTCACCATCAAAACGATTGAATATAGCATCATTGAAAAAGGGTGGGCAGAAGGTTGGATTGAGCCGCAAATTCCCAGCCATCGCACAGGCAAGCGGGTTGCTGTTGTTGGTTCTGGACCTTCCGGATTAGCTTGTGCCCAACAATTAGCACGGGCTGGACATGAAGTGGTGGTTTATGAAAAAAATGATCGGATTGGGGGGTTATTGCGTTATGGTATCCCCAATTTTAAAATGGAAAAACAGATTATTGACCGCCGCATGGCACAGATGCAAGCTGAAGGTGTGACATTTCGTCCTAATAGTCATGTTGGTGTTGATGTGCCTGCCAAAGGATTGTTGGAAAAATTTGATGCCGTTGTGTTAACCGGTGGTTCTGAAAAACCCCGTGATTTAGTGGTGCCAGGAAGGGAATTAAAAGGTATCCATTTTGCGATGGAATTTTTGCCCCAACAAACGCGGCGCGTTTTTGGCGATGACATTGATGAAAGCGTCAGCATTACTGCCAAAGATAAGCATGTGGTGGTTATTGGCGGTGGTGATACGGGTTCTGATTGTATTGGGACTTCTATTCGTCAGGGCGCGGTTTCTGTTGCCCAATTAGAAATTTTACCGAAGCCGCCAGAAAGGGAAAATAAGGATATGACTTGGCCTAATTGGCCCAATAAGCTACGGACTTCGTCTTCTCATGAAGAAGGTTGCCAACGAGATTGGAGTGTTTCAACCAAATCTGTTGAGGGCGAAAATGGGCGAGTCAGCAAATTGCATCTTGTGCGCGTGGATTGGCAAAAAGATGAAAATGGTCGTTGGCAGATGTCGGAAATAGCAGGCAGCGAGTTTGAATTAAAAGCCGATTTGGTGTTATTGGCTATGGGGTTTGTACATCCTGTTCATGAGGGTATGCTTGAAGATTTTGGTGTTGCGCTGGATGGGCGTGGCAATGTTCAAGCCGATAACTATCAAACTTCTGTTGAGAAAGTCTTTGCAGCTGGAGATATGCGTCGGGGGCAATCGCTAGTTGTTTGGGCAATTCGGGAAGGGCGACAAGCGGCACAAGCTGTGGATGAATATTTGACGGGCAATTCTGAATTGCCAAGGTAATTTGTTTTCTTATCGTTCCCAAACAAACTCTGTTTGGGAATGGCTGCCCCTTAGCACACAGGCGCGTGATGAATTCTAGAATAAGTTAACTGATGTTACGCACTTGTTTTCCATTGACAACAATTTTGAGTTGAATTTCCGTTGTACTTAAAATGGGTATTTTGGAGTTCAAACCTTTAGCTTTGTAAATAGTGAGGAACATTTATAATGAATTTGACGATTCCAGATGAGATATTACAGGCTGCACAATTGTCTGCGACTGACATTAAACGAGAATTATTATTGGTGCAACATCACATCCCAGCAGCGTTAAAATTTAAAAAGTTAAGCAAGCTACAAGAACGAGATTGTATTGTTGGTGATCCGGAAGATTTGGTACATTTTGATTGGGCTAAAGAATGGAACAATATTGATAAACTGGAAAAATTTCCGGCTGATACGCTCAAATTGATTGAAAATAATCCTCTGCTTATATCACCAATGGTTTTACTTTCGATAAGTGAAAGACTTTGTGGATAAACTTGAAAACTAAGTTGAGGATTTTTAAAATGAAATCAATCCAGTCATATTTCATGGCAAAATTTTATGACATTGCCATGAAAAAAACGGAAAAATTGTGTTTAAGTCACTGGAGATTTGAACTGTTAGGAAAAATCAGTGGAGACATTTTAGAAATCGGGAGTGGAACGGGTGTCAATTTAAACTATTATCCAGACACAATTGATAGGCTTGTTTTATCCGAGCCTAATGTGAATATGCGCCATTACCTCAAAAAACGAGTTGATGAGTCTGGGAAAAATAATATTTCAATTACTCACAACAACGCAGAATCAATTGATTTTCCTGATGAATCTTTTGATTATATCATTTCCACCTTAGTTTTATGCTCTGTTAATGATCAATTAAATGCCCTAAAGGAAATGAAACGCCTTCTTCGCCCCAATGGAAAGCTCCTCTTTATAGAACATGTCGCAGCAGAAGACAATCCAAAATTATTGACTTGGCAAAAACGGATTGAACCCTTTTGGAAATTCATTGCAGGTAATTGTCATTTAACAAGAAAAACTGAAAGTGTCATAAAACAAGCTGGTTTTAGCGCAATTTCAGTTGAAAAAACCGCTTTTTTGGGTGCGCCAGCTCTTGTCAAACCGGTTATAAAAGGAATCGCTTATAAAAGTTAGGAAGCAGCGTGAAATATTCAAGTCAAACCCAAACCTGAAAGAAAAAACCTCACAGGCAAGAGCAGGTTTGAAGTTGATTAAATTATTTCAGGCATGTTGAGCCACTTTCAAACGATGGATAGATTCCAAAATATGCTTTAACGCATGTTCAAAGTTGTCACAAAGTGTGGGGCAATCTTGTTGCTGGTTTTGTCGAATGCCCTGTTCCAGTTCCGAAGCCGCTTTTTGCATTTCGTAAGCGGATAAATTTCAGTTCATATGGATGGTCTTCCATGATAGCCATTCTTACCGCAGCCACTGCGGCTCTTCCAGAACTCACAGAGTCCACTTCAAAAGTGAAAGATTGTAAAATATCTTGTAACATTTCCCGTGAAAATTGATAATCATCGACAATCAGCACCTTGGTATTTCGTATGGTTTTGGAGGTGGTATCTTTAGATTTGGTACGATACCGGCTGATATACAAAAAATACATCTGACTGATGGCACAAAAGTACAATTATTAGGACCAAAAGCCTTCAAGCAATGTTATATGTGGAATGCAGCATTGTGGAAACCATTAGCTAAACCTTACACGGGCTTACTGTTTTTTTATGCCAAAAATGAAGAATGGGAAAAATTTAAAGTTTGTTTAAGCGTATTAAGTTTTTTTGGTATTGATGAAACGAATATTTTAGAAACCATTGATGCTCTTTTAGTAACTTATAAAGGGGCTACCGTTTACAGGATCACTATTTAATGAAAAATGATAATTTGAATGCTTGGCCTCTTAAACAAGCCGTACGTTATTTGAAGGCAGGTGGTATTATCGCCTATCCCACCGAAGCTGTATATGGCATCGGTTGTGATCCACGCAATGGCAAAGCCGTGGCACGTTTATTGGCGCTTAAACAGCGCCCTTGGCAAAAAGGATTGATTTTAATTGCTGCTGACTACACACAACTTGAGCCCTTTCTTGAACCTTTAACACCTATGCTAGAAAAACAAGTATTTGCAAAATGGCCAGGGGCTGTCACATGGTTGTTGCCAGCTAAACCGGAGGTACCATACTGGTTACGTGGACAATCAAACAAACTGGCGGTGCGTGTGACAGCACATCCCC
>CAYFOB010000322.1:0-308 GCA_964344525.1 uncultured Thiomargarita sp. | reverse complement strand
AGCGGCTGCTTTATGTCAATATTGGCGTGCTCCTTTGGTGTCTACCAGTGCCAATGTTAGCAACAAACCAGCCGCTAAAACGGCTTTAAAAGTGCGGCAAATATTTGCACAAACGCTTGATTATATAGTGCCTGGGCAAGTGGGTGGACGACAGCGCCCTAGCGAAATTCGTGATGCGTTGACTAATGCTGTACTGCGTGTTTAAAGCACTTCATCAAAGGAATTTATCATGTCCCAAGAGGTTAAAAATTATTTATTACTCGATGTTCAAGTTAGTTAATTAGAATATTATGATATTTTAATAAAAA
>CAYFOB010000321.1:0-5344 GCA_964344525.1 uncultured Thiomargarita sp. | reverse complement strand
CACAGGCATTCCCAACCAGAGGTTGGGAACGAGTATGCGTAACATCAGTTATTAAGGCAAATGATTTGCGTCTGCTAAGCCAAACTGAGGCACTCAAAGCCTTTGAACAGGGCAAGAAAGAATCTGAGGAACTTTTTGTTGTAAGCCTATGGGCAACTTTTGAACGTTTTATCAGAATTTACTTACAAAAAAAGGGTAAAAAACTACAAGAGATTTCCCCAGCCAGTTTAGGTGGCTCAATATACCCATATTTTGAAAAAGAAGTCGAATTTTGGAAAGCAGAAGATATTTTAGACTTACTCAAAAGTACCTTAGCGCCTCGTGCCTATTTAATTGGGCAAGCGAAGCAAGTCTTACAATATCGAAATTGGATTGCACATGGCAAAAATTCGGAAAAAATTCCGCCCCAAGTGACACCTGTCTATGCTTTTGATATTTTAAATGAAATAGTTGAGTTAATGTTACTAAACTAAGCAATCCCAAAGTTGACAGGTTTTGGAAACCTGTCACTTGATGTTTCTTTTTATGTGTGATGAGTACTTCTCAACAACGAATAAAATTTAGGTTTTTACAAAGTACGTTAAACCTTAACGTAATCCACCATTTTCATTTCTGTTTTCTGTGCAAACTTCATTTCTGGTGTTTTAACCAGGGCTTGACCAGTCGTCAGGTTTTCAATCACTTGTTTGGCATCCGTTTTGCCCTGTATTTGAACCATCTTACTCACTTTTTTTGAATCTGGATCATTGGTGCAAAAAAGTATTTTCGTACCCGCATTGCCGATCACATTTTCATGAAAATGATTGATATTCTGGCTGGCAACAATGACTGCCACACCAAATTTTCGTGCTTCTTGCATGATGATAGGCAAAGTTTTATCTTTTGCCAAACGGTGAGCTTCATCAAGCACAATGGCTAATTTCATCACCTCGGATTTTTTCCACTTCAAAATATCCTTGTACACTTTGCGCAGAATAAATGCGCTTGTGGCTTCACGCACCGTATCTGAACCAATCTCTTTCAAATTAATGACTAATCCTTGTTTTGTGGTTTGCAAGATATTCCAAGATTCAGATTGTGGCTTGAAAACATTCATTTCCAAAATGGAATGACAACGCGCCATCACACCGCTCGGAATCTCCTTTGTTTCTTCAAGGTGTTCTACTTTTTTTGACAGTTCATAAATCGTTGGCAATAAATTCTCCCCTCGAACGTCCTCGTAGCACCTTTTGATCGCTTGGTATAACCCATACCGCTGTTGTGTGCCTAAACCACAGACATATTCAAAGATGTCTGCTAAAGCACTACTTTGAATTTTCCAGGAATTTTGCCCCATTTCATCATTTAAATCAGCCTCAAAAGGTGAAAATGAAAGTCCTTGAGCCGCATTCCAAATTGTTGGATGACACAAGCGTCTAAACGACGATTTATTGGGATCACCAAAATCATTGTGAACATCAAGTGCTAATATGCCAATGCCACTTTGTTGTAGTCCACATAATAAAGTATTTATGGTGACTGATTTTCCTTGTCCAGGAATGCCAACAATAATGATATGGGGACTTCCTTGAACTGAAGGTTTCCAGACAACCTCTTGCCCGTTTGCTGTATTGCCAATAATAATTTCTGGTGCTTTTGGGTGCGGTGGTAAATTGACATTAAGGAAGTTTTCATGTTTCTCATTAATGAGTAGCAGTGATGTTGATTTTGATAATGGTTTTTTGTACGTTTTTGTAGCGAAAATGGATGTACCAAGCACTATGACTTGAACACCCTCTTTATTAACAGGTTCGGAGCATTCTAACTTTTCAGCGGGACAAACGAGATAAGCACTGTTGGAAATAGCAACAGGTTGAATTTTACCTGCTTCTATTTTACTGAGTATTTCATTAAACTGAGTAATACGTTCATCATTTTTGGCGATAAATCCATAACGTAGCGCTTTGGCGAAATAATAACGCATCAGCATAACTAAACGCGCACGTTCTAAAGGAGAACCAAGATTATCCTCTGAAGCAAAGTAGGTGTTTGACAAAAGCCCAATTGTACAATCCAAACGATTTTTTAGCTCCTCAGAAATAACAGGACCAAAAATATCAGAACTTTTGTGTTCCATTATTGTGCAATCAATACAGATAATGCGTATACTTGTTTTTTCAAACTTGACTAGCAAAAAGTCGCATAAAGGTTGAGTTTCTTCAAATAATTCTGGATGAACAAGAAGCGGAATCAGAAAAGCCCCTTGAAGGTAATTTTTTTTAATCAGGTGGTGCAAAGTGATGCCCATCGCAATGATTTTTTGATTATCTTCTTGAAACAGTTGAAGAACATAATTACCAGTCAATGATTTTAAGGCAGTTATCACATTTAAGACAATGTCTTTATCAGAAGGCAAATGAAGGGCCAATAACTTTTTTGAAACAATTTGGGTGAGCTCTTCTTGCCAACAGGTTGTCACCAACAAACGATCTCCTAGCCCTTCGTTAAAATCTGGAGAATAATCAATCACATATTTCTGGCTTAATTCCGCCAAAAAAGGATCGTTAGGACTATCAAAAAACTCCGCGCCAAAAAAACGATCAATGGTTAATACCCAATCAGATAATTGATGAAGAGATTCTATAAAATCCTGTTTATCAGGATCAATCACACTGGTTAAACAGCAAAGCTTATTTTCATTGGCATCCGGCTCTAACAAAAAAGCCAGCGATTGTGAAAGTTGTTTGGAAAGGTTTAGTAATCCTTCAGTAAATTTACCATCAACAGGATGACGCTCAAAACGCACCGGCTTAGATATGGCAAGCCAATAACGCCACTTTAATTGTCCATTTTCAGAGCGACTATCTGAAAACCAACGATTAATCAAGCCGTAAAAAGAGATACTTTCAGGCATTGATTCAGATAACTGCTCTAAAGTAATTTTTGGTTTCGCCGCTTCAAAATGAAATGAAAGGTGTTGATCCCCATTGGGAAACTTTGGACGTTTTTCATGTTCTGTTAATGACAGGCTAAAAGTTGGGTACAGTGCAGAAGCATCATCCGCAATATTTTCTATTTCATAAAACTTATCTCGCAACGTTTTTTCTAAACCTTCGATTTCAAGTGGTAAAGGACGATGAGCGATGGCTGAAATTTCTAAGCGTTGAACTTTGGGATAATCATCAAAGTCGGTGCGATTCGTCAGCAAATTTGCCATTGCTGTCGCAAATAAATGGGCATTACCAGGATTGACAATGCCTATTTTTAAACCTCTTTGTTTGCAATAACTGTGAACGCCCAAATATTTTTCAATATTTTCACTAATTCGAGTGGGTTTGACATCTGTTGGAACAATTTCATCTTGATAATCAAGAAAATTGAGAATATCAGCAGTGACACGGCTCCAGTCTGGACATGAGGGGGGCAACAGTAAGGCAGTAAAAAATCCGATATTTCGCGCAAAGACATACCAATTTTCAGTGTTATCAAAAACATCTGATGGTACAATAAAAGGAATATTGGTTGGGGTAATTTCCTTTAAATGTTCCATCATAATTGCAGCTTTGCGCTGTTTCAGAGGCAAATCCAAAAGTTGTTTACGCCAATCATTAAGCAATGCAGAATAAGCAGCCATCCACAAAATTCGATGAGGATGTGTTGGTAATAACAAAAGTGCTTTTTGATGACCTGTTGTGTAACGAATATCAAACTCTACCGAATCGATGGAAAGAAAAAATTGCAGAACTTTTTGTCTTTCATCAGTCGGTTCAGCATCTCTAATGGTTTCCAATAAGTCTGCATAAGCGTCTGCATACCTTTTTGCACAATTGTATAGGTTGTACACTTGAACTTCCCAATCTGCGTTTTCTACAATACCTTGTTTCTTATGTTGTTCGCGAATCTGTTTAAACAGTTTTTCGCGGTGATCTTGAAAAGCTTTTAGCGACTTTTCCAGCCATGATGGATAACTATCAAAAGCTTTGGTTCTCCAAATGACATCAGTTTCATCAAATTTTTCAAAATCAAGCAACCTATAGCTATATCGTCCAAAATAGTCATCAGCGTTCTGAAGTACCTTTGATTCAATTCTATGAAGAATATGGCTGATACCAATACGACAAAGGCGCGAGTGACTCACGCCAATACTGAAATAATCCGTTTCTTTTTCTTTCCAACCTTGTGATCTGGTTTCCCAATGATTTAATGAATAAGTGATTGCAATATCCAAATAGCCATACGGTACATTGGGATAAATACGAGGACGCAGTTCTGCTTTATCATCAGATTCTTCTAGTTCTGGCGCTTGTTGCAAAAAAATCCGCTCAGATAAAGCTTCAATCACATTTTTTCCATTCTCAGTAATTTCATTATCGTTGTCATCTAAACCCACTACACGCACATGAACCCATTGAACATCCAAATTATCAACATCAATGTCAAGGGAGAGTTGTGCTGTTTTTTGAGTCGGCTTTTTTATCAAAGGAGCAGGAAGCACACTACTTTCATTTTCTTCTCCGTAATCTTCTCTAGACGGAATTAATTCAACTTGCCAATAAGCAACATTCTTCACGGTTTTGGGTGTCGTTTCCCACGCGACTGAAATTTTATTTTTCGGACCACATTCTGCATTGATTTCAGCATTTGCACTGTCACACGACAAATTATCACGCGCTTTAACTAATAACCCACTTTTAGGATCACGGGCGGGTCTTTTCAACCGAATTTCTTCCAAATCAGATGGCTGAATGGTTGGAAATTCCCAATGGCTAAAATCATAGCCTTCGTCTCCAGAAAAACGTTGTAACCAATTTTTGGCGGGTGGTTCAATGTTTTTTTCAAGCAAAAAACGCCATCCATAAAGGCATTTTTGCGAAGTTTGGTTTCTTCAAGCCTTTGACGGATTGTACTATGCGGCGTGGGAGGATGCACTAACGCTTGAGTGCAGTCATAATTAAGTTTTAATCGTTCCTTAAATTGTGCTGATTTATCAGGAATTAACCCAATATACCAAAGTGCACAACCCACTTGTTCAAGTGTTGGCTGTTCAATAATGGTATCCAAAAAGTCAACGACATCTTCAGTTTGAATTCTACGCCGATATCTTGCTTGTTTGAGTGAGGCATTGACCACCCCTTTTAGTGCTTTTGGAATTTCGTTAAGAAATTCACGCTCAAGTTGCCGAAAAAATTCAGCTGTATCAAAACGTTCAAAGGTATTACCTAACGATGAAATTGCGGCATTGGCTGTACCACTTAGAATTATTAAACAAAGTGATTCTTGTTGTTGATTACGTTTTTCTATTGCTGTATCAATTTTAGAGGCTGTTTTGGAAAAAAATGAGAGAAGACTCTTTACCTTTTCAGAA
>CAYFOB010000320.1:2872-5366 GCA_964344525.1 uncultured Thiomargarita sp. | reverse complement strand
CCAACAGGCCATTTTCTTTTCATGATCCTTTGTGTAGCTATCTGTATCTTCATGGCATTATTACCCCCGAAACGATAGAACAAGCCTCAGGGGAACTGGAAGAAATTTGCTGTTTTTCTTCTCCTTTTATTCAAGATTGTCTTTATTGGGCATTAAGTCGGGAAGTCGTTGGGCGATGTGCGTCAGTTCTGGCTTTACAACCGCTAGACGATCTGGCAGATGTTTTTACAGCTGACTCACTTAATTTGCCGGCTTTGTTATCAAGGTACAAAGACTATCTGGCTCGCCTGAAAGCCAAAGGAATTAATCCCTGGAAAGAACAACCCCGCAGGAAAACGGATTTCAAGCTTTATGAAGCTGTTGGACATTTTCATCTATTTAGCTGGCTTAAGGAGGCCGTACAGGAAGATTGTCGCGTGAGTCCAGAATTTCCAATTGGCAAAGGGCAAGTTGATCTCCATCTTCAATGTGGTGATCAACAGGGCATTATTGAAGTCAAAAGCTTTGTCAAAAAATCTCAAATTAAATCAAATCAAAAGCAAGCCGCTGACTATGCCAAAAATTTAGGAATTGATAGTGTCAGCATTGCGCTATTTATTCCAATCTTAGAAGAAACTGTGCTTGAAACTTTGTCAACCACCGAGATAATTAATGGCATTGAGGTAAATGTTGTGGCGATAGGGTGGGTTTGAACGACAGGGATGAGTTATAACTCATCCCTGTCGTTAAAGAGCACTAGGAGTCTGTTGGACGGACATTTCAAACATCATACGCTAAAATCGGAGCCAACCACCTTTCTGCCTCAGCCACCGTCATACCCTTACGCTTTGCATAATCTTCCACTTGATCTTTTTCAATTTTGCCTGTTCCAAAATACCGCGCTTCTGGGTGGGCAATGTACCAACCTGATACTGATGCTGCTGGGTGCATGGCGAAATTTTCTGTCAAAGTGATGTGGGCCATTTTGTCAGGTTGAATGAGTGACCATAGCGTCGCTTTTTCGCTGTGTTCTGGGCATGAGGGATAACCAGGCGCAGGGCGTATGCCGCGATAGGTTTCTTTTATCAGCTCATCGTTGCTGAAGTTTTCGTTCGGTGCATAGCCCCAATATTTTTTACGCACATCTTCATGCAACAATTCTGCAAAGGCTTCTGCTAAACGATCACACAGGGCGTTGAGTACGATGCCACTGTAATCATCATAGATTTCTTTAAAATAGCCAAGATGTTCCTCAATGCCAATACCGGCAGTGACTGCAAAAGCACCGATATAGTCAGCAATGCCTGTTTCTTTCGGGGCAATGAAGTCTGCCAGACACAGGTTGGCACTTCCTTTGGGCATTTGTTGACGAATGTGGTGTAACACCGTTTTAACTTCGGTGCGATTGTTATCTGTGTAAATTTCAATATCATCATCATTGATGCTATTGGCTGGAAAAAAACCAATGACACCGCGAACGGTGAGCAATTTTTTATTCTTGACGAGTTCGTCCAACATTTCTTGTCCGTCTTGATACACAAGACTGGCTTGGAGCTTGACTTTTTTGTCTTCCAGAATCTCTGGAAAACGCCCAGGTAGTTCCCATGCTTTGAAATACGGTGTCCAGTCAATACGCAGACGCAATTCTTTGATCGTATAATTTTTTAACGCTTTCACCCCGAAAAAGCTTGGTTTAGGCGGCGTGTAGTTGTCCCAGTCGAGAACGAGTTTGTTAGCGCGTGCTTGTTGCAATGTGATTTTTTTGCTTTGCCCTTTTTGATTGGCACGTCGTTCACGGATTTGGGCATATTCCTCGTTTATTTTTTTTACATAGCCCGTCTTTAAGTCAGTAGAGAGTAAGCTTTGTGCTACCCCCACCGCACGGGAGGCATCTGGCACATAGACAACAGGCTTGCTATAACTGGGCGCAATTTTAACAGCAGTATGCACATTGGAAGTGGTCGCGCCACCAATCAACAGCGGAATATCAAAGCCTTGGCGTTCCATTTCTTTGGCGACATGTACCATTTCATCCAATGAAGGCGTGATTAGCCCTGATAAACCGATCAGGTCACACTTTTTCTCGCGCGCAGTTTTCAGGATCGTTTCGGCTGGCACCATAACACCCAAATCAATGACTTCAAAATTGTTGCATTGCAACACAACACCCACAATGTTTTTGCCAATGTCATGAACATCGCCCTTAACCGTTGCCATCAGAATTTTGCCATTACTCTGCGTCGCATTATCTCCGTCTTTTTCTGCCTCAATGTAGGGCATTAAATGCGCCACCGCTTTTTTCATCACACGGGCGGATTTAACCACTTGAGGCAAAAACATTTTGCCTGCTCCAAATAAGTCGCCCACCACATTCATGCCATCCATTAAAGGTCCTTCAATCACATGTAAAGGACGCTCAGCCTGTTGTCTGGCTTCTTCTGTGTCTTGTTCAATATAATCGGTGATACCTTTAACGAGCGCATGTTCAAGGCGCTTACCAACGTGCGCCTCTCGC
>CAYFOB010000320.1:0-2862 GCA_964344525.1 uncultured Thiomargarita sp. | reverse complement strand
CAAGCCATATCTTGTTTCTTTTCTTGCTTACTGCCCCCTGCTTTGTATTTATCAGCAATTTCTAACAAACGCTCAGTGGCCTCATTGCGACGATTAAGCACAACATCTTCAACACGCTCGCGGAGTTCTGCTGGTAAATCTTCATAAATCGCCAATTGTCCCGCATTGACAATGCCCATATCCATACCTGCTTTGATGGCATGATAGAGAAAAACGGAATGAATCGCCTCACGAACCGGATTATTACCTCTAAATGAAAAAGAGACGTTAGAAACACCACCCGAAATCAGCGCATGTGGCAACGTTTGTTTGATTTGTCGAATCGCCTCAATAAAATCAACGGCATAATTATTATGTTCCTCAATCCCAGTAGCAACCGCAAAAATATTGGGATCAAAAATAATGTCTTCAGGTGGAAAACCCACTTTTTCAGTTAAAATTTGATAAGAACGTTGACAAATTTCCACTTTTCGCGCTTGCGTATCGGCTTGTCCTTGTTCATCAAAAGCCATAACAATAACGGCAGCACCGTAGCGTCTCACCAATTTGGCATGCTCAATGAATTTTTCCTCGCCTTCTTTAAGACTGATAGAATTAACAATTCCTTTACCCTGAATACATTTCAACCCAGCCTCTAAGATTTCCCACTTGGAGGAATCAATCATAATTGGCACTTTAGCAATTTCCGGCTCCGCAGCCACCAAATTTAAGAATTTAGTCATCACTGCTTGGGAATCCAGCAATCCTTCATCCATATTTACATCAATCACTTGAGCCCCGTTTTCGACTTGCTGACGGGCAACTTTTAAGGCATCCTCGTACTTATCCTCTTTAATCAACCGCTTAAAACGCGCAGAGCCAGTGACGTTAGTACGTTCACCCACATTAACAAACAAAGAGTCTTTTTCAATGGTACAAGGTTCTAAACCAGAAAGACGGCAAGCCACTGGAATCTCAGGCAATTTGCGCGGAGGATGCTTAAGAGCCGCTTCACGAATGGCGCGAATATGATCAGGCGTGGTGCCACAACAGCCACCGACAATATTCAAAAAACCACTTTGTGCCCATTCAAAAATATCTTCAGCCATATCCTCAGGGCTTTCATCATAGCCACCCATTTCATTAGGTAAACCCGCGTTTGGGTGTGCTGAAACATAACTTTCTGAAATCCTTGATAATTCTTCAACATATTGGCGTAATTGTTTTGGTCCTAAAGCGCAATTTAAGCCAATACTCAATGGTTGTGCATGGCGCAAAGAATTCCAAAAAGCTTCGGTGATTTGCCCTGATAAAGTACGACCCGATTGATCGGTAATGGTTCCAGAAATCATAATGGGCAAGCGCAGGTTATGATCATCAAAATATTTTTGTACCGCAAAAATCGCAGCCTTAGCATTCAAGGTATCAAAAATCGTTTCAATCAGCAGCAAATCAGCGCCACCATCCACTAAGCCTTGAGTCGCTTCATAATATGCGCCCACTAACTCATCAAAAGTGATATTGCGCAAACCAGCATTGTTGACATCTGGAGAAATGGAACAGGTGCGATTAGTGGGGCCAATGACACCGGCCACAAAACGGGGCCAATCATGGGTGCTGATTTCATCAGCCGCTTGACGCGCCAATTTGGTCGCAGCGACATTCATTTCGTAAGCCAAATCTTCCATTTGATAATCCGCCATGGCGATTCGCGTACCATTAAAGGTATTGGTTTCGATGATATCTGCGCCAGCTTCAAGATATTGGGTATGAATTTCCTTGATGATTTGCGGTTGAGTGATTGCCAGCAAATCGTTGTTGCCTTTTAGATCTTTCGACCAATCCTTAAAGCGTTCCCCACGATAATCCTCTTCTTGTAAGCCATGTTTTTGAATCATGGTGCCCATAGCCCCATCGAGGATGAGGATACGTTGTTCTAATAGTGATTTGATTGTGGACATAGTCAATTTATCCTATTGAGATGAGTGATGATTTCATTATATCACAAATTATCACCTAAGAGCCTGTTCAAAATCGCTAATAACTACAAGGATTACTTAGGGATAAACCCTAGTACTCTGTCAACTTGATAGTTCTGATTAGATTTTGACTTATCCTTTATTAAAAGTAATCGCTTTCCGTTATTAGTGGGAGATGAAAGAACAGGCTCTAAGGAGTTTATACGTTTTGCGCGTATAATGAGCATTTTAAATCTCAACTATTGATAGAAATTTAACAAAGTTAAAATTGACTAGAAAAAAAAGAGTTTATTCGATCCTCGAAAAAATTCGTGGAACTATAATTAGCACAATTGGGGCAATGAAGGCTTATTAACCGCTTTTTGTTATGAAGGAACTTTGACTGCTGTTTTGTTTGCATTTTTTGTCGAAACAAAGTTCTTTGCTGTCTTGAAATATTTTTGTCATGAGTGAATATAAAGATCCACAACAAATGAGGTGTATGCGACTTTGCAAACGATTTTGATCCCAAAGGTTTTGCAGATCGGAGAAAAAGCCGTTGTTAAGACGGGCAATATCCTGAAATTCATCCAATATAAGTACTGAACCATGAATTTTCAGGTATGCAAGTGCGTAAGAAGCTTAGCGAAGGAAACCCATATCTGATCAACAAACTCTTCACAAAGCAATGGTTCAGATTTGCGTGAAATGAACAGGTAAAGAGCCTTTTAATAGATTTTTTGAAGTAATGTTGTTTTACCCACACAGCGACGACCAAGCAATAATGTCAGGCTTGATTGCCCTTTTTCAGCTTGGTGTGACCATTTTAATAGCTGTTTGCTTTCTGTTTCTCGGTTATAGAATTTCATGCCTGTAACATATATTACTGTAATAAAATTAATAGTAATATATGTTACAATAGTCT
>CAYFOB010000319.1:0-5367 GCA_964344525.1 uncultured Thiomargarita sp. | reverse complement strand
GATCCAAGTTTTGCCCGTTTGGCGAGGTGCCCAGACGGTGATGTAATGTCCACCTCTGTTGGGATTATCACCTTTTAATTCGGCAAGAGCCCCTTCAATCAATTTTTGACGAGGAACATAGTAATGTAATTCCCGATCAATGGCTCCATAAGAGGAAAATTTTCGCATTTTTTTCTCCAATTTTATTTTCTGCCTTTAGCAAATCTTATTCTTTCCCCGTTTGCACAAACAAAGGATGCACAGTGACACTTCTTACATTATCAAAGTAATCTGCCTCAAACAATTGGCGATTTTTGTCATCAACACTTTCAATAAATAAAACTAACCAAATTTCAGTTATTGATAAGTCTTGGGCATATTTTGCCGCTTGATCCAAGGCTTTTTGATAGCTTCGCTTGTCTGCAAAACTCTTTAGCTCTAATCCAAACAATTGCCCAGCATAACGTATTAATAAATCAATTTGTCCATTGCCCGTTGGAAATTCGGGATGAATTTGTACCTCGTAATTGCGAAAAAAACTAACGAGATAAAGATAAAAATGAAAATGAAAAACCGCTTCATAGACACGTAAATCATGACGCCTTGGGGCATTTTTCAAAACCATTTTTCTATTGGTTTGCAAATATTGCTCATATCTCATCAATAATTGAGGAATGTTGATAATCTTATCAGTAATTGTGTCCGACAAATCCTCAAATGGACCATATAAACCATCCATTCCCTGATAGAGCTCTCTGGCAAAATAATTGAACAATCGCTTTTGAATATATGGGCAAGGAAATTTCACATAAATTTCACTCTCTCCAACTTCTTCAATATCGACTACCCCATTCATATACAAAAAATTGAGAATAGGATCATCATAGAGAAAATTGATTTTATTTTTGGTTTGGAACAATTCCAAAACAAACGGTTTGTAAGCGGCTTGTTTCGCCTTACTGATGATATTTAAAATATTATTATTGGGCAATAAATTAAGCGCCTTTGCATAAATTTTTTCAAAAGACGTGAGCAAAATGGGTTGATCAATATTGTGATTATACGCTTCCGTCAATAACTCCCCAAACCAACAAGTTAAACCTGGCTGTCCTTGAAATTCATACCAAATACGCTCCACAACTTTGGGCTCAATTGATTGTCCCATTTCGCGGTTATACCAATTGAACAAATCAGTCACTTCATTGCAAGTCAAATTAGGAATCTGCACACTACGTTGGATGTTGAAAGGCGAACCCTTGACATTTTCTATGCCCAAAACGGCGCGGACTCCGATTAAAGCGAGGCCATGTAACAGATAATCCTTTTCGGCAGTGGATTTATTTGCTTGGCTTTGACGAGTATTATAAATATGACGAAACACACCGACTAATCCCGCAATCGCCGCTTGATCAAGCCCATCAAATTCATCCAAAATCAAGATCAAGGGCTTATTGAGGTTTTCTCGTTCAAATAACTGGTCAAAATCATCTAAGGAATCTATGATGAGCTCTTTTTTAGAGTTTAATTTTTTGACCAATTTTCGGGCAATGAGTTGAGCCACACGATTGACATCAGTCACAGTTTGGAGAAATTGCAAACTGAGAAAAATAACCTCAAACTGATTGTCCTGTTGAAGGTTTAAAGCAACTTCTTGCATGATCCAAGTTTTGCCCGTTTGGCGAGGTGCCCAGACGGTGATGTAATGTCCACCTTCATTTGGCACCTCTCCCTTTAATTTTGTGAAAGTATTGGCAATTAATGTTTCTCTGGGTACATAATAATGTAATTTTTTATTTGGGGAACCATAAGATGAGAAGCTTCGCATCAGATTTCTCCTTAAATATCAATAAAAATAGGCCATCTATTTACACAAGCTGTTAAACTTGGAATTTTTATTTTTCTGCACGTTCTTTAGCAAATCTTATTCTTTCCCCGTTTGCACAAACAAAGGATGCACAGTGACACTTCTTACATTATCAAAGTAATCTGCCTCAAACAATTGGCGATTTTTGTCATCAACACTTTCAATAAATAAAACTAACCAAATTTCAGTTATTGATAAGTCTTGGGCATATTTTGCCGCTTGATCCAAGGCTTTTTGATAGCTTCGCTTGTCTGCAAAACTCTTTAGCTCTAATCCAAACAATTGCCCAGCATAACGTATTAATAAATCAATTTGTCCATTGCCCGTTGGAAATTCGGGATGAATTTGTACCTCGTAATTGCGAAAAAAACTAACGAGATAAAGATAAAAATGAAAATGAAAAACCGCTTCATAGACACGTAAATCATGACGCCTTGGGGCATTTTTCAAAACCATTTTTCTATTGGTTTGCAAATATTGCTCATATCTCATCAATAATTGAGGAATGTTGATAATCTTATCAGTAATTGTGTCCGACAAATCCTCAAATGGACCATATAAACCATCCATTCCCTGATAGAGCTCTCTGGCAAAATAATTGAACAATCGCTTTTGAATATATGGGCAAGGAAATTTCACATAAATTTCACTCTCTCCAACTTCTTCAATATCGACTACCCCATTCATATACAAAAAATTGAGAATAGGATCATCATAGAGAAAATTGATTTTATTTTTGGTTTGGAACAATTCCAAAACAAACGGTTTGTAAGCGGCTTGTTTCGCCTTACTGATGATATTTAAAATATTATTATTGGGCAATAAATTAAGCGCCTTTGCATAAATTTTTTCAAAAGACGTGAGCAAAATGGGTTGATCAATATTGTGATTATACGCTTCCGTCAATAACTCCCCAAACCAACAAGTTAAACCTGGCTGTCCTTGAAATTCATACCAAATACGCTCCACAACTTTGGGCTCAATTGATTGTCCCATTTCGCGGTTATACCAATTGAACAAATCAGTCACTTCATTGCAAGTCAAATTAGGAATCTGCACACTACGTTGGATGTTGAAAGGCGAACCCTTGACATTTTCTATGCCCAAAACGGCGCGGACTCCGATTAAAGCGAGGCCATGTAACAGATAATCCTTTTCGGCAGTGGATTTATTTGCTTGGCTTTGACGAGTATTATAAATATGACGAAACACACCGACTAATCCCGCAATCGCCGCTTGATCAAGCCCATCAAATTCATCCAAAATCAAGATCAAGGGCTTATTGAGGTTTTCTCGTTCAAATAACTGGTCAAAATCATCTAAGGAATCTATGATGAGCTCTTTTTTAGAGTTTAATTTTTTGACCAATTTTCGGGCAATGAGTTGAGCCACACGATTGACATCAGTCACAGTTTGGAGAAATTGCAAACTGAGAAAAATAACCTCAAACTGATTGTCCTGTTGAAGGTTTAAAGCAACTTCTTGCATGATCCAAGTTTTGCCCGTTTGGCGAGGTGCCCAGACGGTGATGTAATGTCCACCTCTGTTGGGATTATCACCTTTTAATTCGGCAAGAGCCCCTTCAATCAATTTTTGACGAGGAACATAGTAATGTAATTCCCAATCAATGGCTCCGTAAGAGGAAAATTTTCGCATTTTTTTTCTCCAATCAATTTGATGTTACGCACTTTTGTTACTACAGGCGCTTCGCAACGCTTAGAACGAAAACAAATTCAACGTTTTGTTTTCGTTCCAAGCGTTGCGAAGCGCCTTTTAATAATAACATAATTTGTTTGGCATACCGATCATTCACCACCTTGGTGGTTGAATAAATATATTCTGACCAAGTACCAAATAGCTCCCCTTTTCTATTTTTGACTTCATAATCCAATGTTTTAATCACACCTTCAGGCGTACTAAAATCTCTCTTTCTCCAATCACTTCGGAGTAAGCTGGCAATATAAAACGGATCGCTTTGGGTTAATTGATTGATCACATAAGCACTTTCATCTGAAATTTCAATCTCATAAAAACAATCATGACTAGGAAAAAAACATTTTCTATTAGGGCAAAATTCTCTGGTGCAGCAAATGCCCAATTCATGGCATTATCTATTTGTTCCGTTTTCAAATACGCTTGAAACGACTCAATATCGCTTAACACCTCATTATCACCGATTTCGGATGCCATGTTGATCAGTTTGGCAAAGTTCCAAGGGCGATTATTTACCCAATTCATTAGCAACTCCATTTCCTGTTTTCTACCACAAAATAGCGAAGGAGAACCAATTCGTTCTTTTAAAGCATATTTCAGGTTTTGTAACCTAAGTACAGAAATTATCTCTTGCAGTCAATTTTTCAGGGTGCGTTCTACGCACCCTACGAAACGAATTATTTTTTAAGGTGTATCTCAACACGTCGATTAGCAGGATCTTTTCCATCTATCCCAGGTTTTGGATTGGACTCCCCATGCCCTGAAACGATAAGACGCGAATCATCAACTCCAAATTCTCTAACCAATACCTTAAAAACCGCTTTTGCCCGTCGCAAAGAAAGTCTTTTGTTGGCACTTGCAGAACCTACAGTATCTGAATGTCCTTGAATTTCCATCAAAGCTTCTGGATTGGCTGCCATATAGTCAGCCACATCTTGAAGATCATCATAAAAGAGCGCTTTATCCCAGTGCGTCCCCTTGGTAAACTGAATGTCTTTTGTGGTAAATTCTTCAACCTCAAAGCTTGCCATCTCAAAAGGGTCCCAAATCTCAGGCTCTTCTAAGCTTGTTTCATCAAAATTTGATTCCTCAGCAATTGATTCTTCTTCATCAAGAGGCATTTCGCCCTGATTGTTTTTTTCTGCAGTAACTAAGCAATAGAATGTGCCCTTTGGGCTAGTGACACTCCTCCTTAAATGCGTACCACGAAGAGTCACCTGCTCAATAACAACATTTGACTTTTGATCGCCTTTCCCATATTTTACAGAAATTTCCAAATTTTTTGCGATTTCTAAGCGTGCCTCTGCCAAACACTCTTCTCGTCTGAGGAAAGCACTAGAACTTTTGCCAGAACCCATTCCGACTAATAAATCAGAATCAACTGCCACAGAGGGATTACATAACCATTCTGGCGCAGCGGAGGGGGGATCGTCTGGAAAAGCACAAGCCGGTGGCTTTGCCTCTTCAAACAAGTCACCAAATTTGTCTTTTATTTGAGAAGAAACAAAAATTTTTCCCGTAAATTTAGCTAAACTCTCACTTTGGGTGTCGGTGAGAGATGATAAGCCCTCAAGGTGGAGCTCTTTTCCAGCAAACTTCGCTAAACTTTCTGCTTGATTGTCTGTCAGAGAAGTGATTCCGTTAAGAAAGAGCGCGTCTCCCTTAAACTGCGCCAAATTTTCTGCCTGACTATCTGTCAAAGAAGTGAGAAGAAAGGTGGGACAAGCTTGTGCAACTAAAAATGTGCCACACAACAAGCCTACTCCCAACCACCTGATTATTGGTTTCTTCATTGATTTTTCCTTTTTAAG
>CAYFOB010000318.1:0-5369 GCA_964344525.1 uncultured Thiomargarita sp. | reverse complement strand
TTTTTCTGAAAAGGTAAAGAGTCTTCTCTCATTTTTTTCCAAAACAGCCTCTGAAATACAATTTCGGCTTTTTTGATTCCCATATTTTTAATTAAAAATTGAATATCTTTTCTATCCATACTATCAACACGGGAAGCTAAGGCTTTCATAGCCAATAAATAATCTGGCTCTGGTACATAAACCTTGAGATTTGACCAATCAAACAGAATGCGTTGGTTATGATTGACCACAAAACCTTTTACTGAATCATTTAACCAATCTTCAGTCAAATGGTTTTTTTGAGCGACTTCCCTGACTGCTTCTCTGAATGTTTGTACAGGTTCAAAAATCGCGTCAACATCTTTTGTGCTTGGTCTAGCATTATAGACTAAACACATGACAGCACCACCATAGAGGCAGACTTCTCCCTTGACACAAATTAGCTCAAGTTTGTCATTCAATTGCTTAAGGTAACTTTCAATCTCTTGTTTAGTCATTATCTTCTTCATCCCTCATCTTGGAGATAAATTCACCGGCGGATGTTTTACAAGGCGGGATTGAAGCACGAAACTCGCTACGATCAGGAAAACGACTCAGTCTTCCTGCGATGGGCAATAACCTCGCAACTGGTTTACCTTCTTGCGTAATCAGAAACTCTTTTCCGTCTATCACACTATTCACCAATTCTGGTAGTTTGGCATCAGTCAAATTAATGGTAAGCATCATGATTTCTCCATTCAGTAGAGATTTTATTCATGTGGTGTATTAATTAATTTTTCAAGCCAAAGAAAGTTGCTGCTAAACCATAAAATTTAATGATTGCCAACTGTAAATGTAGTGACATTCACTCTATTTGGTTCATCCTCATGAGCCAAAGAACCCGTAAATTCTTCGCGTGTACTTCCCCTGATAACTGTCACTTTGTAATTTGCACGCCCTGAGTTCTTTTTTTTCTCATAATACCTAACCATTACCTGATATTGACCACTTGGGACTTCACTTTCCCAGTGAACATTTTCCTGGGGTTCGTCACAATTGAGACGATTATTAACATTCATATCTAAATCTAAAATGCCTTTAATATTTTGGCAGATCGCTTCTTTATTGCCATGAGAAATTTTATTATTGCAAGGATCAATCACATATAAATCTAAATCTGCACAATTGTCCCAGGCTAAATTGATTCTGATGGTACCCACTTTGCCGCGCAAGTCTTCTTGTACAGAGGTATCTGGTGTCTCTGGCAATGTCACGGTTTTGTTATAAAGCAATATCAGTAGCAACACTAAGGGAATCAAAAACCATAAGAAATTTTTTCGTGGTTTCCTTACGACACGCTCAACAGGTTGTTCAGAAGGTTCTGGCTCAAGCGATTTGAATGTTTGTAGTAATCCATGTTGTGCATCAAATTGATCTTCTATCATCCCCCATTGCGTTAAAACAATATGTTCGCCAATGATAAAAATATTTTCTAATGAGGGTATTTCCAGGGCAGCTTTAATGATTTGAGAAAATTTATTGTCAAGGGACTGTATTGTTTTTTCTAAAGTTTGTAGTTGGGCTTTAATCTTAAAACTGATTTCTTTTTGCTCGTTTTCAGATAAAGTTGTATATTGTTTGATTTCTCCTGGCAAATCTGTGTACCAAGTAATGGATTCATCTGAAAGCACCGGCTCAGCAAAGCAAATTTCTTTGTTTTTTAAAATTTCGTTTATTTGGTCAAATTGTTGGAGAACATTACCTTGAACAAAGCGTACACCTAATAAAGGTGTATTGATAATAGCGCGTCGAAAACTGTTGTTTTGCATGATTATTCCTGTAAATTGCGTTTTCACGCGAAGCAGAGCTTCGGGGCATGCATTCCCAAGCGGGAGCTTGGGAACGAGAAAACCTATTGTTCTCGTTCCCAAACTCTGTTTGGGAATGCATGCATCGAAGCTCTGCTTCGCGTTTACCGAAACAAACTAAAAGAAACTAACGGTTGATCACCCTCCTTTGCAACAGCCTCACATTTAGCAACATCATTAGCCGTTGATTCACACGCAAACAGGTACGCATTGTATATTGTCTGATTGTCATCACAAACAGCATGTGCCAGTTGTTCCATCTTCAGTTTTGTCCCTTCAAACGATAAGGCGATTTTGGCTTCACATTTTGTGCCACTTTGTTCAACAAGAGTCAGCTTCCCTTGTCCTGTCCGTGATATTTCAAAATAGAGCTTGATTGGCGTATTATCCGCTTTTTTCAACAAATCATTGCTACTTCTCCAGCGTCCTTCTGCAAATTCAAACGATTTTGGCTTTTCTGGCGGAATAATCATACCTTCCCGTTGCGCTTTTAATCGCTCAATTTCTTCCTTTAAACGACGGTTTTCCTCTTCACAAGGTGGCGTTAATGCGGCATCTAATTGCAATATAGGTGCCACCGACTCTGACGGTAAGCCCGTTTTGATTAAAATAGATTTGACTTGATGTACATCTAAGTGCCGCTGTTGACTCAACAATAGTCCAACGCCTCCCGCAACGATTGGGGCAGCCATGCTGGTACCATTCAGATAACCAAAATAATTATTAGGCACCGTGCTATATATTTGGTAGCCAGGCGCACTCAAATCAGCACCATAGTTACTGAAAGTGGCTTTTTGGTTATTTTTGTCAGTGGCAGCAACGATGATCGTCTCTTTTGAACGCTTCATTGGATCAATCTGAATAGGGACATTCTCATTGCCTGCCGCCTGCACAATAACAATGCCTTTTTCAGAAAGCTTTTTAAAAAGACGATTCCAAAGAATTTCTTCTGATTTCGTCATTTTTTCTACCATTTTTAAAAACTTTTCCCTTTCCTTTTTATTTAGGGCTGAAAAATCATACTGAAATCCGCTACCAAGTGATAAATTGATGATCGCAGCCCCATTTTTGGCAGCATACATTAAGCCAGAAATCAGACTGGTTGTGGCTAAATTACCCTCAGAATCACTGAGCTGGATTGGCATCAGTTTGCATTTTGGGCATGTAGCCGTTGCAATCCCAGACACATGCGTTCCATGAATATTTTGTTGGGACAACACCTGATTTTTAGTGACTACATTCCATGGGCTGACTATTTTATTTTTAAATACGGTATGTTCAACATCAAAGCCAGAATCCAAAACGGCAATGATGATGTCATTGCTCCCCTGAGATATTTGCCAAGCCTCAGGCGCTTTGACTGAATGAAGCCAATAGGTAGACTCATTGGGTAAAAAATGTTCTTTTAGCAAAGTATCATATAAGACAAGTTCGACATCACTGTGATTTTCTAATTTTTCTTTCCACTCCTCTCTTTTTTCTTCTAAGACTTCAGCTTGAAGCATATTGAGTTCGGGCTCATATCCCACAAATTTGATGGTTGGATATTGAGACTTGATTTTTTTAACAAAGTCAGCCAATTCAACACCTTGGCTCAGTATCAAAGTGAGTCGGTTAAGAACAATTTTTCTATTGATAGGATCATCAGGAGAATCCCCAATTTTTTTGGCATCTACTGGCGCTAATCCAGGATTTTCAGGCAAATCATTTTCATCAAAAAAGTAAGCCAGTATTCCTAAAAAAACAATAATATAAAAAAATGAGACAGCGACGTATTTCCATTTGTGCGTTCTTTCTTCATGAGGCAACGCTGTGACCTTTTTTGCTGGCATTTGATACGAAGAAAGCCGAAAATGAGATTTTTTAGCCGAATCTGATGTAAATCCCCAAGCAACAAGGCACACTTGATCACCGTCAACGTAAACGTACTCCAATGCTGGCAATTCAACAGCAAAGCCTAATAATTCCCCCAATTGTTGATGCTCTGGATCATTTTCTGCTTTTAATTGGTTGGCTAACTCAAGTATTTTGGTGACACGCTCTCCTATTAAATCTGCAATTTCTTCCTGTTTTTTGAGCGCTAACTTTGTGAATGGCTTTGCATTCTTCATATTTTCGGCAAACCATCTGGCCTCCTCCTTCCCCTCAAGAGCGGCTTTTGAGATCACAGGTTCTGCTATAAAATTTGCGTATGCATCCCCAAGCTTATTTTTTATTATATTTCTAATATTCACATTTCTGGTGTAAACAGGTTGCCCATACCTGATGACAGGACGTAAGTCACGGAGTTTTGTCGAATAAATGAGGTTTGAAGCCATATTTTTTTCCTTTTATTAATGCTATGTTAAAATGCTCAGCATGTTGTGCGAGTGCAGCATAAATTGATTTGTGACATTAGCCACCACCACCACAACCACCACCACAGCCACCACCATCACCGCCATCACCATCATCGCCATCACCACCAAAAACATCACCAAAAATAGCTATAAATGCTATAGCAATGATTACAAGTAAAATTCCATATAAAATATCCATATTTTTTTCCTCTATGGTTGTTCGGTGCAATTGTAGTGAATCCATTGATCACTTTAGTGTACAAATCTGTGTTAACGGCATGTAATGGTATGCTTATAATTTTATTTTTTGCCATCCAAATAAATGGATGGCATATTTTTTGCTAATAAAACGACAGGGCCCACTCAATGTGATTATTATTTGTTATATATCTATTATATTTTTATATGCATTAATCTTGAACTTTTTAGTACAATAAAAAATTGACCATTTCAGCTCTTATAAATTTAGACGTAAATAATACAGTCAAATGTCAGGGCAAAAAATTTGCCATTTAAGGAGAGCTCACGCTTTTTGTGCATTTACTATATATAGACGTTAAGACTTGGCAAAATGTCAGGGCAAGTTGATTTTTTTTTACAGAGTTGACTGATAGGGGTTGATTTTATACTCAAAGTTCCTATAATGTACTCACGATGAGTACATATAAGCCCAAAAAATTTGCCTCGTTAATAGGTTGTTCAGTAAAAACACTTCAACGTTGGGATAGGGAAGGTATTTTAAAAGCCTTTCGTACTTCAATGGATAGAAGATATTACACCCATGATCAATACCTTGAGTATTTGGGAATAAAAAATAAAGGACAGGGTCAAGTAATCGTTTATACTCGTGTATCAAGTTATGCACAAAAACCGGACCTAAAAAATCAAGTGAAAGCCTTGCGTGAATATTGTTATGAACATTCAATAAGGGTTGACGAATGGGTAGAGGAAGTTGGTAGTGCTTTGAATTACAAACGAAAGAAGTTTAACCAGATTTTTGAGCAAATAGAATTAGGAGAAGTTAGTTGTTTGATTGTTGCTCATAAAGATAGATTAGTCCGATTTGGTTTTGAATGGTTTGAAAATTTTTGTGAACGTCATGGAACTAAATTAATGATAGTAGAGGGTGATTCACTTTCTCCTTCGCCCGAAATGGTTCAAGATTTATTATCTATTGTGCATGTTTTTTCTGCGCGACTTTATG
>CAYFOB010000317.1:3086-5390 GCA_964344525.1 uncultured Thiomargarita sp. | reverse complement strand
CTTTGTAGCCACTGCCCCCTCAAGACAGCGTGTCTACCAATTCCACCACATCGGCACTGCTAATTAGACGGGATTGCAGGAATTTCATCATTTGTACCATGCGGTACGGTACCTTCATCATCCGTGGGGGGTAATTCGTTACCGTCTTCACTTGGCACCTCTAGCTCAGTAATTGCACTACTTGGTTGTACTGATTCTACCACACTTTTGGGTTGTTGTCCAATGCGTTGTATCGTAAAATAAGCCAGTGTCAAGCATGTGACAAAAAACAATGTGGCTAAAATGGCTGTAGTACGACTGAGAAACGATGCAGAACCTTGGCTACCAAACACGGTTGCAGACGCGCCACTGCCAAAAGCGGCACCCGCATCAGCACCTTTGCCATGTTGGATTAGTATTAAACCAATTAATCCCACACAGAGGAAAACGTGAACAATCGTTAAAATTTCGTTCAACATATTTGTTTATTTAGTATATATTATTTATATTATTGAGCTGCTTGACAAATGGTTAAAAATTCATCGGCTTTTAAAGATGCACCACCAATCAAACCACCATCAATATCTGGCATGGAAAACAATTCGGCAGCATTACTGCCTTTAACACTACCACCATACAAGATTTGTATATTTTTTGCAACATCCTGCTCAGGAATAAAATCACGAATAAAAGCATGCACCTCTTGCGCTTGTTGAGGTGTTGCGGTTTTGCCCGTGCCAATCGCCCAAACGGGTTCGTATGCTATCACAGATTTTGCCAGAGAATTGACCCGACCCATCACTGCCGTTAATTGCCGCCTAACAACATTTTCTGTCTCCCCTGCCTCTCGTTCTTCAAGTAATTCTCCTATACATAATATAGGAATTAACCCAGCTAATTGGGCTCTTGCAAATTTTTCAGCCACCACTTGATCGCTTTCGCCATATAAAGTGCGTCGCTCTGAGTGGCCAACTATAACATACTTACAACCAAAATCCGTCAACATGCTGGCGGCGACTTCTCCTGTGAATGCGCCAGGATTTTGGTGGGAGACATTTTCCGCCCCCCAACTAATCGCCGTGCCTTTTAACAATTCGCTGACTTGTTGCAAATACACAAAGGGCGGGCACACAGCCACTTCAGCATGTTGCACCGATCCGATGCCTTGTTTAAAACTATCAAGTAATAATTGGTTTTGTTGGATGGAGCCGTTCATTTTCCAATTGGCTACGACCAGTGATTGACGCATTATTTGACCTCTCAAAGCAAATGTAGTGATAGCACGCATTATACAAATTACCGTCGTAAAATAGCAATCCATCGCCATAAATTCAACAAACTGGCCAATGAGCTCGCCACATAAGTCAGCGCACAAGCGGTGAGAATCCGCCGGGCAGCGCCTTGATCTTCGACGGGGATATATTGCCCCTCCGCCAAAATTGGCAGCGCTCGTTTGAAACTGGCATCCCATTCAACAGGTAAAGTCACAAAATGAACAACCACCGATGCGCCTAAACTCAACAATCCCCCCAGAAACATGAACACTCCCGCTGCTGGGACGCGCATTATTATTGCAATCACCGGTATCATGAGCATCAAGCCTGCCCCAACTTTTTCTGCTACTTGTGCCAAAGCAATCAACTTGGTACGCGCCTGTAAAGGCTGATAGCCGTTTTGATCCTGAAGCGCATGTCCCACTTCATGGGCCGCCGTTACAACAGCCGTCAATGATTGACCACCCCAGTTGCCCTGACTTAAGCGCACTGATTTTTCTATGGGATCATAGTGATCACCCAATTCGGTGACTTCAACTTTGACATGCTGCATGTTCAGTTTATCCAACAAGTGTCGGGCAAGCTCTCCACCGGTGCCCGGAAAATCTTCACGATGCTTGCTATACTTAGTCAATATTTTTTTTGCCCACATTTGGGGGCCAAAAAAGATGACTATCAACAATAGTAAAAGAATGAGAAAGTGCATTTGAACAATTAAACAATGGCTAAAAAAACATTACTATCCATAATAGGTGGCTATCCAGATTTTTCCAGCCTCTATCAACAAGCTGGGTATGAAGTTCTCAAAATCAATAGCATGCGAAAAGCCTTATCGTTTTTAAAAAAAAATCGTCCTGATGTGGTTGTTGCTGAGTTTATTTTTGCGCCAAAATATGGCTCTTTTATCAGCAATGTTGATTCCTTATTTGCTATGATTGCATGTCACTACCCTGAGGCCAAATTGATTTTGTTTGTTGACAAAACAGAAGATCACCATTTGGAAAAACTACGTCAACGTTATGCAAACCAGGTTAAAGTTGAAACACTTTTT
>CAYFOB010000317.1:0-3076 GCA_964344525.1 uncultured Thiomargarita sp. | reverse complement strand
AAGCGCTATTGCAAAAAAGTTTAAGGGCATAAGCATGGAAAATTCGTTGTTTAGTCAATTATTTCATAACGCTTATGGGCTAGAAGATTTCGCAACAGAAATCTTAGCGGGAGTATTGCGTTCTGATCAAGCTTTGTTAGATGACTTTGTCAACAAAGTATTAGGTATCAATGGGTGCAATTTTCGCGTAGAAACTCAACGCACCTACCAAGATTTAACAGTGGACATGGTTTTTTCTAACAAAGACACCCTTTGTTTTTTGGAAAACACCGTCCAACCCATTGTTGCAGAACAACAAGCCCTTTTGGAAAAATGCCAAACCGTTTTATTGGCTAAACATCCTAACGCCTACCTGAGATACTGCTCCAAATATTATGATATGCAACCAATCAAAGGCATTGATTTTGCGCCGTTCCGTTGGGCAGATGTTTGTGCGTTTTTAGAATCCTATTCCAAAAATTCGTTGGTGAGGGCATTTATTGACTTTCTTGAGGAAAACAACATGAGGGGGATAACGGAGCTGAGCACAGATGATTTTGTTGCTATATCTACATTAAGCGATACACTTGAAAAAATGGATGAATGTTTAGACTCGATTGCTGCTGAATTTACCATGCTGTTTGGTTATCCCAGCCGAGGTGCGCCAAAAGAAACATTGGAACGTTTAAAACTGCTTGTAGAACTTAACTCATACCGCATGATGAAACAAGACATTTTGCTTGGCGGTGGCGGATGGTCTGAGATCACGGCTTGTTTTGATTATGAAAAATTAACGGGTACTTCTACCAGTTTGGCCGTTTGGTATTGGTGTGACGCAGTACATCATCAATATGCGCTATTGAAAGAGCTTTTTAAGCAAAATAAGCGCATTTTTTTGAATAATCCCGGATTTATATTTGAAGAAAGACCCATGGGCATCAGAATAATCATGCAAAAACCGCTCACGGCGTTTGATGATGAATCGAATAAATTAGAGGCCATTCATGATTGGTTTATTGAAACTTTGATGATTTTTAGGAAATTTGCCGAAAAAACACCGGAACTTAACTGGAATATTCCCCAATAAATTTTCATAACCAAACACAGAGGAGAATTAAACCGTCGCTCGACGAGCGACGGGGTATGTTTTAATTTTTTATGTCATTTTTTAATATAAACTAAAGTTCCTTCAGTAACACGGTCAAATAAATCAATAACATCGCGGTTGTACATCCTAACACAACCATGTGACGCGGGCTGACCAATTTTATTTTCATCAGCTGTGCCATGAATATAAATATAGCGCCGGTAAGAATCTATCCCATCACCCGAATTTTTTCCTGGCTCTAAACCTTTTAACCACATAATACGTGTTGTTATGACATCACCAACTTCCTGATTTATTTTGGCAATTCGTCTCATCGATTGACGCGCCTTAAAAATCATGCCTAGTGGCGCACCGTCACCGATTTTATTTTCAATACGATGTAAGCCTAACGGGGTTTTATTACTACCAGCCTGATTGCCAATACCATATTTAGAGGTTGAAATTGGATAAATCTTCACCTGCCTATTACCATTTTCATAATAACAAAATAGGTAAAGTTGTTGCTCTGAAATATCAACTTTAATGCTTAACTTAATCGCTGGAACAGCGCAAGGTTCGGTGTTTTTGGATTGTCCCATACCAACCAATGTGAATTGTGGTGTAAAGTGACTGTGATGCCATGCTACTTTGCTTGTTAACGGGTTTGCGGCTTCGACAGCCATGGGTATCATTAACAAAACACCCAAATTCCTCAAAAAATTTATGTTCATATCAACCTTAAAAAAATAAAGTTATTTGAGGAGAGTATTGGTATAATGACCAATTGGGGATAACACCCCAAATAATGCAACAGTTGCAACTCAAGCCCAGTTTTTGTTAAAGCCTGTTCAAAAAAAAATAGACTTGTCCGAAAAATGGTGCATACTAATTGAACCTAAAAATCATGTCAACCCTCTTCTCACCACGACAAATAAATTATAACTAAAATTTATAGGTACATTGAGGTGGGATTGTTTGGTGGATTTATTATGGCAGACAAAATAAACATATTATTTGTAGATGATGAGCAGCAAATTCTTGCTGTATTAAAAAGCATGTTTGAAAAACAATATGGCGTGTTTACAGCAACCGATGGCCCAGAAGCGCTTGAAATCGTCCACAAGCATTCAATTCAAATTATCGTTAGTGACCAACGTATGCCTGAGATGCAGGGTATTGATTTGTTGAAACAAATTAAGGAAGTTTCACCAAACACGGTACGTATCTTGCTTGCAGGTTATGCTGATATGGATGCTATCATGGAAGCTGTTAATGCCGGTGAAATTTTTCGTTTTATAGAAAAGCCCTGGAATAATGAGCGGCTCAAAAAAACCATAGAAGTGGCTGAAAAATCGTTAAAACAGACAGGACAAACTCCAACGGCAGACAAAACATCACACCAACCTTCTGGGGACCACAGTTTTGGTATGTTAGTGCTTGGCGATGATCGTGAAGTTTGTGCCACAATTCATCAATTATTTGGACACAGACTTAATGTCTATTGTGCAAATAGTTTGGATGGAGCGATAACTATTTTGGAGCAGCAGCACAAACTTGCTGTCTTCATCACCGATACGATGGTCCAGGGAAAAAATACGAGCAACTTCATTGAGGAAATCAAAAAAACTTGTCCGTCACTTGTTTCTGTGGTACTCACCACAAAGGCTGACGCTCACACAATCGTCCGTTTAATCAATGAAGGCCAAATATTTCGCTACCTGCCAAAACCAGTGGAGAATAACTTACTTGAATTTAATATCAATGCGGCGTTGAAGCATTACGCTCAGCTAAACCAGGAACCCTCATTGCTGGAAAATCAGCCGGAGGTTAAAAAACCATCTACACCTGTGTCAAAAGACGAAAAAAAATCACTCACAAATAAACTGAAGTCCCTGCGACAACGTATGAGCAACATTTTGCATCACTGATCAGTTATCAGTTATCAGTTGTCAATTATAAGTACCCGTTCACAAGTTTTCACACATTTTGGAGTCCAAAGCAGCGCTTTGG
>CAYFOB010000316.1:0-5401 GCA_964344525.1 uncultured Thiomargarita sp. | reverse complement strand
TGTAGTTTTTCAGATTTTTGTCAATATCTGGCGTTTAGAAACAAGGTGCGTAACATGAGTTAGTTAAATAAACGCAATGTGCAATTTGATCAGGACGCAGGAGTTTCCCAATAACCAGAAAAGAATAGTATTTGTTTCTTCATTGTTTAAACTCTTCTAAAAACGTTCCCAAAATTAACCTCTTATATGTTACGCAATCTATTTCTCAAAACCATGAATAACGGAAAGCGATTACTTTGTCAATCGGATAAATCAAAATCGAATCTTTACTACAATAAAGCTTTTAACTTTTCCAATTGAGAAAGTAATCGCTGTAGTTTTCAAACGGCTCAGTATTTATGAACATAGACGTTGCTGATTAGTCAAATGTCAGGCCAATTTTTGCTGGGTTGCAAACCCAGCAAAGCTTACTACCAATCTTATCAAAATATATTATCTCCCCAGAAAGCCAATACATACAATTAATGTTGCTCCACCGATAATAGGCACGAATCCTAAAAATAATCCAATTGGTATGCCAATTAAGCCCATATGACCATAAAATACATAGGAAAGACTGAATCATGAATTTTCTAGTATTTTGGAGTCCAAAATACCCGAAAACTTATGCTTCAGTACTTATAAAGTTATGCTGTAGGATTTGATTTTTTTCCGATCCAAATAGATAAATGACAAAGTGAGTCGCTCAAATTTAGTGACGATGTACGCCCAAGATCAATCTTGGACTCCAAAAGACTTCTATCGCCTCCCAAAATGGTAATTTATACCACAGTTTTATCAGCTAATTCCTCACAAAAGCAGTAGTCACATTCTGGAATTTCTCGACATTCTTCGCAAATAACAAATATTTAAATTTGTTTATGAAAATCAATAGTAGGTTGTACGCAGTAATAATCGTAACATCACTGCTTGATGAGGAAAAATATACACCGTCAGACTGTCAATAACATGGTATCTTTTAATGCCATCAAAAATTTTATGATAGAACTATTCTATCATTTTGCCCCTCGTACTTTTGCCAGGCGATCTTGATCAAGTAGGATTGGAGAATTTGTTAGAAGATCATGCTGATCTGACAGCATGGCTCACAGTCTATCCGCATCATGGCTGTAAGCCAGGCTGTCAGAATGTCAAGGCATTTGCCGCCAAATTCTGTGAAGCCGTTAAGCCAGAAATCGTTAATTTTCTGACAATTTCTTCATAAGATTATTAATCTGGTTGCTATTCAAAGCCGATTTATAAACAACAATCTCATCAATTATTCCTTTAAAATTAAATATCTGCATCGGTGATGTTCCAATATAAAAATGATTTCCTTTTGTCTCTATCTTTTCCATTGCCTCTGAAGTTTTCACGCCATCGATGTAATTGATAATTTTCCCTTTCTGATAAACACTACAAAGAAATTGCCAGTTTGGAGTCACGCGCGTTTGAGTGTCAATATCACAAGGCTCTTGTCCACAATGCGTATAAGTGAACCAATGATCACTTTCTACCCATGGCGCACCATCTTCAAAAAGTCCATATCCAGATTGTCCAGCCGATTTTCCCCATGAAAACGCAAAATTAGGTGATTGAGTTTCTTGACTATCATTTGATTTCGCGTAAAGGCACACCGTTCTGTCATGATCAGACATGGGTAATGAATTTGAAATACCAACCAGATATGAATTACCATCTAGGAATAGTCCCTTCCCTTTTCTGCCAGTGACAAATTTCAATTGACCAACTGTTTGTTTGATCTTATTACCATTTTCACTGTCATCAGACAAACCATTATCAAATGAAAAATAAAGCACAGGCGCATTTAATTTCTCCAGCTCTTCCATATATCTTTGTTCAAGATTCGCTAACTTTCGTCTTTCAACCGAAAGAATGTCAAGCAACTTAAATTTCTGATTAAAGTCCATCGAGCTGAGTATATCAAACCAATATTGTCTTTCTTTATCATCCATACTCTCGGTTTCTTTGATTAAAACACCAAGAATTTTCTCCATTCTGTCAGTATCTTTCTCCCTTTTGATTTCTGACATGATGGCTTTTCTGCTTGATTCCGATTTTTCAATCGCCAAAATATCTAATTCAAGAGGAGTTAACGTTTTTCTTAAACGATAAGCTTCTTGAAGATTCTCAGTATCACCGGATTTAAGGGTAATGACTTTGCCCCCATAGATAATCTTGCCCTCTTTTTTAGAAACCTCAAAACAGTGGTGTTTCTCAGCATAGCTATAATGATAACAAACGTTATTTCCCTTGGCGAACCATTTCCCTGTGACAATCCCCCTCTCTTTTTCATTATAAAAGGTAACACCGTCTTCTCTCATGTACTCGGTTTCACCATTTAAATACATGGTTTTACCAGAAAAAATGGCTTGAGTCTCAGTTGTTGCTCTTTGTTGAGTGACTAACTTTGTTCTTTCTTCTGTTAATATATCAAGCAAGCGAAATTTTTGCTGAAAGTCCATCGAACTGAGTTTATCAAACCAATAGTCTTGCTCATCATCGATACTTTCGCTTTCTTTGATTAAAATGTTAAGAAGATTCATCATTCTATTACTGTCTTTCTCCCTTTCGATTTCTGACATCATGGCTTTTCTGCTTGACTCCGATTTTTCAATCGCCAAAATATCTAATTCCAAAAGGGGTATTTGTCGCAATTCGACATCAATAGAGACATTACGATCTTTGATTTCTATTGATTGACTATAAGTTTCATAGTGACCACTTTGACACTCATCTACATTAAGCTTGTAATGACCTTGTTTTAGGCAAATACCGGGTTTGTAGACAACGTTCGTTATTCTGATACGACAATCAGATGGGCTAACATTGACGGTTAGCTCATATTGCTCTGTTGGGCAAGAAGAAGCTTCGGTGTTTTCTTCACTTGAAGGAGGATTAACAACGAGAAATATTGGTAAAAATTCACCCCAATCAAAAAATTTTGAATCACTTTGTTCTTCAAACCGAGATTGACTTATTCTTTGCTCTCTATAAAACAGAACAAAACGTTCAACTTTTTCCGATTTTGATATCATATACCATAATATCACGTAAAGTGGAACAAAAATAAACACTACAAGTAAATCCAAAACTAAAAATGAAAAGGGCTCCGGTGGAATAGCCCACCGCCACAAGTCATTCAAAAAACAGATGACGAGTGCAATACGAATTTCGGTAACTACCCTTTCTTTCGCATTACCAAGGTTAAAAAAGATTCTGACAACAATGATAAAAAGGGCCAAATAGAAGAAAAAATCTATGATGGCATATATTTCAGCCTCGAAAATATAAAAATCGGCTCCTTCTGTTTTTATCAGTGCCATTCCTAACTCGGACAAATAGAAGTCTTTGAAAATCAAAAAAAGCGCTAATGGGACGATATATAAAACTAATAAAAATATAAAAAAGCCAAGACTAAATGCAAGTACTCCTTTAATTTTTCCCTTGTTTTCAATCTTGTCATTTTGGTGTGAGTTGTTTTTGTCCTCATTTGCTGTGTTATTTTGCGAAGAAGGAGTTTTTGCAACAGGTTCGACGTTATCTTTGGTGGTGCCAGAATTATCTGATTTCAAAGCCGATACGAATTGTGTGTATTCGTCTTTGCTGATTTCACCTTTGGCAAGGCGCATTTTCAAACTGTTTTGGTCTTCAATCTCATTGTTGTTGTGTGAGTTGTTTTTTGCAATGTCCTCATTTTTTGTGTTGTTTTGCGGAGAAAAGGGTATAGATAACTTCTGTTCCTCTTTGGTGGTACTGGAATCATCCGAAGAGATTAATTGTTTGTATTCGTCTATGCTTATCTCACCTTTGGCAAGACGCATTTTCAAAGTATTTATCGTTTTTTTGTCCATTTGTAGATAGCCTTTGTAATACTGATGTTACGCGCTTTGAAAAAAAATGGTATTTGTTGCTGGCTTAAAAAAAACCGTACAAATACCATTTTTTTGCTAGGAGTAACTCAAAAAAATAAAAAGAATAAACAAAATAATATCTAACCAGCCTATAATCTTGGCTGCGGTGATCATTCCCTTCCCTTTCAAAGTCACATCATTCTCAATCGCTTGTTCGGCTTTTTTGGCATTAATTAAAGCAAGTGGACCAAATATAAACGCAAGGATAAACAGACCTATAATCGCCTGAATCAGGGCTTTTTTAGCCCCAGGAGCATATGTTTTTTCATCGTGTTCAACATTTTCTGGACTTGTCGCAGAACCATCCGAAGTGACAACAGATACTAATTGTGTGTATTCATCTTGACTTATCTCGCCTTTGGCAAGACGTATTTTCAAAGTTTCTATAAATTCTTCGTTCATAATAAGTGTTATCCGTGTTGATGGTTTTTTTAGAGATAAAGTCTTCGAGGATAAAGTTTTTTTCAAAAAACTTTATCCTCGAAACCAACAGATGAGATGTTTTTACGCTTTTGACTTTATCCTTGTAGTTAAAACTTTTTTCTTTTACAACAAGTCTATTTAACAAGATTTTTTTATTACATCTTCTAAAACTGACGTTTGTAAATCATGACTGATTTTTTCGGAGAATGTAAGAATCGCTTTGATAAATAAATCCTCATAACCAAATTCTAAAGGTAATTTCTTGAATATCTCGTATAATTCTTCTACATTAGAAGCATTTTTTTCCAAATCAAAATTAACAAATATTACCCAAAGTTTTAAATACATTGCTTCAAACATCTCATCCTTATCAACTCTTTGTTCACATGCACGATAAAATCTATTTGCATACTCAAAAATACTTAGATTTGAATTATAAGAATCTTGGGCTAACTTTTTTTCTTCTTCTGTTTCAAAAATATCAATAATAAAGTGGGAATCTAAATTTTCACTTGAATCAGCACCTGCAATTTCTAAAAACTTTCTCTTTGTACAATATAAAGAAATATTTCTGACTCTTAAATTCACATCAGTATTACTTAAACGACTAAGAGGTATACCAAGAAACTGAGTTATTAAAACTCCAACCAAAATACCAACGACATGAAAAGCAATAATTCCAAATAAAAGAGAACTACTGAACGAATCAAACCACAGAAAAACTAAAATAAATCCGATAAACCCAGCTAATAAAATAACACTATAAGCCCAATTAGGAAGTTCTTTTTCTATCTCAAAAACATTTTTGTTTTCTTTAACAAAAGAATGTTTTTCTCTAACTTTTGATTCAATCTCATTGGATGTATTATCTGTTTGAATATTGGTATCTTGCCTTTCATGAGTTCCTCTATCCAACTCTGAGTTTGAATCATCCGATGTTAAAACAGACATTAATTCATTATATTCATCTAAACTGATTTCACCTTTTGCTAGACGAAATTTTAAGGTATTTATAGCTTCTTTGCTCATGTTAAGTACTCAGATTAATGTAGGCGGGCAGCGTG
>CAYFOB010000315.1:1362-5413 GCA_964344525.1 uncultured Thiomargarita sp. | reverse complement strand
CTATATTAGTACTTAATAATATTTTTATTTACTAACTTGAACATCGAGTTTAAGCCAAATTGGTACACGATTTAAAATTCAATTTTCGTTTTAAATGATTCCTTCATTATGTTAGATAATTCATAGTTCAGTACTTATTGCAGAAGGATTGTCACCATTCAAACCAGAAAGTGTTGCAATTGAAGCCGGAAAATTATTGCTAAAAAAGATTGACCATTTCGTTAAAAAAAAAGAATCTTTTGCTTTCGAGACAACGCTTAGTGGGTTAAATTATATTCGACGTATTGAAATCTGGAAAAATCAAGGATATGAAGTTGTTCTATTTTTTCTAACACTCCCAAATGAAGAAATGGCTGTTCGCCGAGTTCAATTAAGAGTTGCCGAAGGTGGACATAACATACCAGAAAATGTCATTAAACGCCGTTACCAAAAAGGATGGCATAATTTTAAAAATCATTATAAACATCATGTTGACGCATGGGTTGTTTTTGATAATTCTGGCAAAATACCAATCGTATTGGACGAATCATTATGAAAGAAAAAATTTTTTATTTTAAACTCGCTATTAATGCCATGTATCGAGCCTCCGAAATGGCGCAAAAAAATTGCGGCAGAAAAAAATTTTAAAATGCCACTTTGGAAAGATGGTAAAATTATTTACATTGATTCAAAAATAATCCATAAAATTTGATCAGATTGTAGATAAGCCTGATATGGTGGGCAAACTGGCAGCACTAAATTGATTGATTCTTTGAACTTTATAGCCAGTTTGCCCACCATTCACCATAAACTTGTAGATTGGAATGAGTGCGCGAACTCTAACAATAAAAATTACAAAACTGGTGTTACGCATCCTCGTTCACAAGTCGCAAAGCGTTGCTTTGCGACTATGGTTTGTGAACAAGAGTGCGTAACATCAGTTACAAAAGTCAAAACCAAACCTGCCAGGTATGTTTTTTTGAATCTAATTATAATGAGCTTTCCATGTACTAAATGCGGTCTATGTTGTAAACACATAGACAAAGTTAAACAACTTTCTGACTACCACACCGGAGATGGTATTTGTATTTACTATGATCCAAAGATTGGGTGTCAAATTTACCCAAATAGACCTTATATATGCAAATATAAACATGATGGTATTGTTTGGATTGATACGCCTGGACTTGATGCAGATGTTTATGGTAAAGATGATCAAAAAGCCATGGCGGGAGCATTTCAAATGGCGGATTTTGTGCTCTTAGTTCATCGCGTGGATTTGGGAGAGCTTGATAAAAATGAGATGGAATTGTATCACGATCTGATACAAAGAAACTCTTGTCAAAAAATGTGTTTGGTGTTGACGCAGATTGATCAAGTCAATAATGAGCAATTAGAGCAAGTGATTTCGAGCCTCAATAGACAGTTAGCATTAAACACCAAAACCACAAAATTAAAACCAATTAAAAACTGAAATTTTGACAAATAATAATTATTTGTACTATAATAAATAAATATGGAACTTAATAGATTAGCCTCAAAATCGAATTTGTTCCAGATTCAGAAGGTGAGAGAGGGTTTCTCGCCCCAGGGAGCTTACCCCTTAAACATAACCAAAACCAGATTTTGTGGTTTCGGCGTTTTAAAGTAAGAGTTGACATCACAAACCAAAAACACTAAAATCACAAAAAACACAAAATTGTGATTTTAGGTTATGTATAAATCAACTGGCTTTTTAGCCAAAGAATATTCTGTCACAAATGAAACAATCCAAAATTGGATTAAGGAGGGGAAATTTGAGAAAGTTAAAAAAACCAAAGGGGGACATTACAGGTGTGGGTGGATGAACCAATTACCACTCTTCTCTATGCAAGAGTCTCCAGCTCAAAACAAAAAAGTTCTCTTGAAAAACAAAAAGAATTGCTCAAAAGCAAATACCCAAATGCACGACTTATATCTGACATTGCATCAGGATTTAACCCAAATCGACGCGGATATAGGTCCATTTTGGAACAAGCTATCGACGGCAATCCATTGCATATTGTGGCAACCACTGAAGTACGAATCACCCGAACCGGATTCGCACTCATTTCGTTCCTCATTGAATTATCGGGTGGGCAAGTCGAGCTTTTGGAAGAAACAGATAATTCCGAGCAATTCGACACCAAAACGCTTATTGCTATCAAAACAAGCTTCATCAACTCCTACTATGGAAAAAGAAGCGCAAGACGTAATCACAAGCAAGAAGATAAGGATTTACCCGAAGGATGAAGCATTGTGGTTTGATGCCTTAAATCTTTATCGTCGAGCATACAATTTGTCGATTGAGTTTATGCGGAAAGGGCGTAAGCCTTCTGGCGAATTTAGAACACAAATATGTGATTGGTGCCTAATTGAGTGTGAGGAAAATGAGACGAGCTACAATAGCAATTTAATTCAAGCAGCTTATCGAAAGGCTTGTGAAACACGCACTGCTGTGATTAAAAAAAGAATTAAAGGCAAAAAAGCTGAAATGTCTTTTATGTCACGAAATGCGCCTCAACAATATTTTGTTGTTCCAAGGTTGTCATCAAAGAAGGAGATTTTTCCTAGAATATTAAAGAGGTGTAAATGGACAGAAGAGGCACCTATTGACGCGATTGGTCAAACGGTTATTGTGACTTACACAAATGGTCAATGGTTTGCCAATGTCAAAATGAATCAGTCAGTAGAGCCAATAAAAAGTGAAGCTTTATCTATTGTTGCTCTTGACCCTGGTGTTAGAACTTTTCAAACCGCATTTAGTGGTTTAGATGCCGTTAGCTATGGTGATGGCTTTGTTAATGAGCGTTTAGTGCCATTGATGTTAGAACTTGATCGTCTTTTATCTGCTCGCGATAAGCTTCACCGTGAGGATAAATCAAAACAATGGGTTAAAGATAGGTTGAAAAATATCAACCGAAGAATTCATAAGGTGCGAGCAAGGCAACAAAACCTTGTAGCCGACCTACATCGGCGCGTGGCTTATGATTTGGTTTCAAATCATGACGTGATTTTATTGCCCACTTTTGAAACCAAGCAGATGGTGAAAAAAAGTGACGAAACTCGCAAACGTTTTTTGAGACGAAAAACGGTTAGAGGAATACTTGGGTTAGCCCACTATAAGTTTAAACAAACTTTGAAGTGGATGGCCAAGAAATCTGGCAAAACGGTGGTAGATGTTAACGAATCTTACACTTCCAAAACCTTGTGGGATGGTTCTATTCTGAAAAACTTGGGTGGGAAAGCTTCAATTCTTTTCCAAGGCAAAAGAGTAAACCGAGATATACATGGGGCGAGAAATATCTTGATTCGATTTTTGACAAAGGTGATAGATGGTTTATCGCCCCAGGGAACTTGCTCCTTAAACATAACCAGTGCCGGATTTTGTGGTTTTGGCGTTTTAAAGTAAGAGTTATTGTACTAAAGCAAAAAGGTAAAAATATGATTCAAGAAATCAATACCAAGCCGCGCCTTAGTCGCATATCAATTCAAGGTTATAAGTCTATCAAGTCACTTGATTTGGAGCTGACGAATATAAATATTTTAATTGGCGCTAATGGTGCTGGTAAATCAAACTTTATTTCTCTTTTTACGTTCTTAAACCAACTTTCTCAGGGGCGATTAAAAACATACATTGAACAACAAGGTTTTGCTAATACCTTCTTTCTTTTTGGTTCAAAAAATACGCCGAAAATCCGCTTGGATTTAAAAGTTGCAAACAATGGTTATCACGTAGATTTTGTGCATGGTATCAATGATGATACTCTCATTTTTGAAAAAGAGTATTGTTTATCTGATAATACCGAGTGGTTTATTCAAGGTGTTCGAGGTGAAAGTGGCTTACTAACATCATCAAGTTCAAAAAAACTCATTCCCATGGCTACAAATTGGGTTCGTGAAGAGACCAAAAAATATCTGGAAAACTGTCGCGTTTATCATTTTCATGACACTGGTGCCGCCTTCAAGAATGCAAATGATTTAAGTGCCTCGGATTACCTATATAAGGATGCCAAAAATTTAGCACCGTTTCTTTACCGTTTACAAAAGGAAT
>CAYFOB010000315.1:0-1352 GCA_964344525.1 uncultured Thiomargarita sp. | reverse complement strand
TCGTTTTCTGAAAAAGACTTTTCATTTTTTCCAAAACAGCCTCTAAAAGCTATCACGACATTGTAACAGCCATTCAGGTAGTAAGCCCTTTTTTCCGAGATTTTTACTTAGAGCCACGGGGTAAAGAAGGTGTAGAAACGCTTTTTCTAAAATGGTTACATCATGATTATGATGAACCTTTTTCTGCCAACCAATTATCAGATGGTACGGCACGCTTTATTTGTTTAGCGACTTTATTTTTACAGCCACAAGAACTCTTGTCTAATACGATTCTATTGGATGAACCAGAGTTAGGTTTACACCCGGCTGCTTTAGTGGTACTTGCCGATATTATTAAAGCTGTTACCAAAGAAAATCAGCTCATTTGTTCCACTCAATCGGTACAGTTTGCTAATTTATTTTCGCCAGAAGACTTTATTGTTGTTGATCAGGAACAAGAGGGTTCTATTTTTAAACGACCCGATAAGAATACATTAAAACACTGGCTGGAAGACTATGGTATGGGTGATATTTGGTGTAAGAATCTTATTGGAGGTCGTCCAAAATGGTAAGAATAGGAATTTCTGTTGAAGGACTCACAGAAGAACGGTTTCTTGAAAAGTGTTTACAACCTTATCTTCATCACCTTCAACCATTGCCACCATTCTCCAGCAAGATGATTTAGAACAATGGGCAAAAGAGATTTTGCGACAAGCGAGTGGTAATCCTGAAAATATAAATGACTCGCCTCAAACTTCCCCTAAAAAACGCTTTGAGGCAAAGTATCCAAAATACCGTGCAGTTATACATAGTCCCACTATTGCTTGTGAAATAGGTATTGATGCTTTACGAGAAAAATGCTCAGGTTTTGATGACTGGATTACCCGTTTAGAAGCCTTGGCGATATAACTGTTGGAAACTTAACCGGGTTCCAACGCTGAATTAAAGATTCTTTCATCTGCGTATGGTAGATATAATGATGACTGGCATATATATTTTGGTGTAAATCAAAATAAAAGAAAAAGCTTATAGAAAATTTTGAAGAGATTAACTTAAATATGTCAATCCATTCTTGATTTATTAACTGATGTTACGCATTTTCGTTCCAACAATCATGTCGACTGGGATAAACCTTAGCTTCGATCGGTTTTGACTTATCCCTTTTTAAAAGTAATCCTTGTAGTTATTAACTGATGTTACGCACTCTTGTTCACAAACCATAGTCGCTTCGCTATGCTTGGAACGAAAAAATACGATTGAATTTTTTTTCGTTCCAAGCATAGCTTTGCTCCTTGTGAACGAGGATGCGTAACACCAGTTATTAATATGCCATTAGTTTGAAATTGAAACTCATGTCTTTTGGGAAAGAGCTT
>CAYFOB010000314.1:2617-5463 GCA_964344525.1 uncultured Thiomargarita sp. | reverse complement strand
CGTCGCCACAGGCATTCCCAACCAGAGGTTGGGAACGAGTATGCGTAACATCAGTTAATTACTGAACTGGTAGAAAAAAAAATTAAATTTTCTATTAACAAAATCGTTGATATTCGGCGCATGGGGAATGGCAAAATTGTTTTTATTGAGCAGGGTAATAGCTTTGCTGGACTACAACATATTTTGAACCATGCCGCTGATTTTGAGAAACGTGATATCTCTCATGATGAAATTGCTGATGTGGTCATGACTGCCGTTATTGAGGGTAATATTGTGGGCTATCAAAGGAAGCGCCCAATCTATGAGCTGATCTATAAAGGAAAAAAACAATATATTGCGATAACCATTGGTGATAATGGATTCATTGTCGGTGCTAATCCAGCAACTTTCCCCTAAACGATTGGAGAATTATGTTATGTCTACAAAAAAAATCAAACTCATGGCGGATTATCAGTGTTATCCCCTGTGGGACATTGAAAAGGTTGGTAATATTGATCCAAATCAGCTACCCATTTCAGCAGTTCTTAAAAAACACCTCAATATCTGGGCTGAATGTTATGATGAAATTTTAGTCATTGATAACCCAAAATTCTCAGGTTTTAAAAATGAAGTAGAAGCCTTAGCCTTTGAAGCACAAGGACAATTTATGTGGCAACAACTTCAAAAAGAATTGGGAAATACATACGAAGTTTTTTACTTTAGTCACTTAACTTCCAAACTGCTTGAAAAAAATGATATAGAAGAATTGATTGTATTTCCTCATATCAAGCGTGTTTCTGTTGAAGAAGTATAGACATTATCAGAAATCACTAACTGATGTTACACACTTTATTTCCCAACCGTTTTAATCATAAGTTTTCAGGTATGCAAGTCGGAAGAAGCTTAGCTTTGGTCCAGAAATGTCCTTCGCTAAGCTTCTTCCGACTTGCATGCGGTAAAACTTGTGAACGGGTACTTACCTTGGCAGGTCTGGGTTTGAGTTGACGTTGTTCACAAATTCTACTACAAACGTCGATCCTCTACCCAATTCACTTTCACACCACACTTGCCCCCCCATAGCAGTCACCAATTTTTTCACAATAAACAAGCCCAAACCGGTAGAATTTTCCTTATTGGTGGGTTTCGGGGTTAAGCGGTTGAATTTTGTGAATAGTTTAGCCTGTTCTTCGTGACTTAACCCTGGGCCTTCATCTTGAATTTCACAGCAAATTGTCGCATTATTCTTCTTGAAAATGCGGATAAATACCTTTTTACCAAAAGGCGAATATTTCACAGCATTAGAAACCAAATTATCCAAAATTTGCCATACTATATCTATATCCACATAAGCGATGTACTTGTGGTTGGCTGGCATAAAATCCAAAGTAATTTGTTTACATTTAGCTTTTTCGTTGTACTTGGTGACAATGTCGCTAAGCACTGACAAAATACAATTTTGTTTTAAATTTAACGGTATTTTTCCAGACTCTATAGCGTTCACATCCAACAAATTGGTAATGATGTTAGACATATATTTCGCACTCTCAGTGATCCAGTCAGCATACTTAATTACCTTGGTTTTGCTGGCAAATTGTTCCGCTTGAATTGACATATTAACCAGCTCTACTGTAGTCAAAATCGCCGACAATGGATTTTTTAAATCATGGGCTACTATAGCCAAAAATTCGTTTTTTTCTTGATTAAATTGTACTAATTGCTCATTGGCTTGCTGGAGTTTTTCAGCTTGAGTCTGTAATTGCTTCTGTTGGGCTTGAAGCTTTAAATGCGTTTTCACACGCACCAACACTTCCTCCTCCTGAAAGGGTTTGGTCACATAATCGACTCCACCAACCGCAAAGGCTTTAACTTTGTCAAATGTTTCGCTTAATGCACTGATAAAAATGATTGGAATATATCGAGTTTGTTCGTTCGCTTTTAAACGTTCACACACTTCATAGCCATCCATTTCCCCCATCTTAATGTCAAGCAAAATTAAGTCAGGTTGAGAAAACTGTGCTCGCTGAATACCCATCGCGCCATTACGGGCTGTAATCGTTTTAAAACCCTGTGTTTTTAAGGTATTAATCAATATTCCAAGATTGGTCGCATTGTCATCAATGACTAAAATGAGGTCTTTCTGAGAATTAACGTTCATTGTTTTGTTCCATAAATGATTTAAGCAATGCCAAAATAGGTTCATCTTCAAATAGCTTAGCATGTTTACGCAATTGATGAGCAAATGGGGCGTATTTTGCATCCATTTCCTCTAATTGTTGGGCTTTTTCTTCGATAGGCTCCAAGTCCCCATACATCGTTAGCTGATACAAAATTTCCAATTCTGCAAGTGGCGGTGGAATAAGTTCACCCGTTACCATTGGCTGACTCACTGGGGGGGCCTCATAGAGCCATTGAATTTCTAGATATTTTGCTAACATCGTTAAAAGTTTGTTGTAATCAATGGGTTTATGTAAAAATTCCTGACAACCAACAATCTGACTTTTTTCTTGATCCATTTCAAAAACACTCGCAGATACTACAATAATAGGCACTTTTTTTATTTCAGGCGTATTTCGAATCATTTTGACAGCTTCAAAGCCATCCATCACCGGCATCACTAAATCCATCAAGATTAAGTCAGGATGGATAGTTTTAGCTTGTTCAACGCCTTCTTTTCCATTCTTTGCTGAGGTGACCTTAAAGCCAAGCGGTTCTAATAAATTCACTAAGACCAAACGATTTTCTAATTTATCATCCACAATCAGAATTTGGCGACGTTCTCCTTGGTAGCCAATGATTTGTTGAGTTTCTACTGATTCTTCAATCAGGGCTTCTTCTAAGATAGGTAAATTCATTTCAAACCAAAAGCG
>CAYFOB010000314.1:1386-2607 GCA_964344525.1 uncultured Thiomargarita sp. | reverse complement strand
CCATTGCCAAGCACACTTGAAACGTTTAACTTGGAGCCCATGAGTTCAATCAATTGGCGGGTAATGGATAAGCCTAAGCCAGTCCCTTCTAAACGTTTTTTCTCATCACCAACTTGTTCAAAAGGTTGGAAAATTTTTTGCGCTTGTTCATCACTCATCCCAACGCCCGTATCAATGATTTCAAATTGGATTATCACTTGTTTGTTATTAATGGCTTGATTTATCACCTTTAATGTCACTTGACCCGCATTGGTAAATTTAACCGCATTACCCAACAGATTCAATAGAATTTGCCGGAGGCGTTTTTCATCGACGGAAACCGTAACTGGTAAATCCGCTGGGGGTTCAAATAAAAACGGAATCTCTTTTTGGTGCGCCGCCATTTGCATCATATCCACAATTCCCTCAAGTAACAAAGGTAAATTGGTGGGGGCCGAAAACAATTCCAATTTTCCCGCTTCGACTTTGGCTAAGTCTAAAATATCATTAATGAGGGTGAGTAAATGGTGACCACTTTTATAAATGATATTCAAACCATCTATTTGAGTGGTGGTTAAATTCTTCCCCCGCTTGATAATTTGCGTATAGCCTAAAATACCATTGAGCGGCGTACGTAGCTCGTGGCTCATATTAGCAAGAAAAGTACTTTTGGCTTTGTTGGCTGCTTCTGCTGCTTCTTTGGCTTGTTGCAAGGCGATTTCCGTTTGTTTGAGATCGTTGATATCGTTAATAAGTCCTTCAATAGCAAGCAGATGACCCGTCTGATCAAACACACCTTCTCCCTGCTCCCATAACCATTTTAATTGTCCACTTTTAGTGGTAATGCGATAAGTCACTTCAAATGGCTCTTTATTTTGTAAAGCTTTTTGTACAGCTTGCCACAAATATTCACGATCATCAACATGAGTAATTTCTGTGAAGTTAATTGTCGCATTACCAATAAAAGCCGTTGATGGGTAACCTGTCAAAGCCAAACAACCATCACTAATAAATTCCATTGTCCAATTGCGATCATTCAAACAGCGGTAGGCAATCCCTGGCAAATGGCTGATTAAGGTTCGCATTGCCCGCTGACTTTCATGTAATTCGCTGGTTCTGTTGGTGACTTGTATTTCCAGTTCGTGGTTGCGCTGTTTGATTATTCTCATTCGCCAGCGATAACTCATCAAAATCATAATCAGGATGAGTGTCAACATTGCTCCCCTAAACCATACCGTTTCC
>CAYFOB010000314.1:0-1376 GCA_964344525.1 uncultured Thiomargarita sp. | reverse complement strand
GGGTAAGATAATGACTTTGATTGAGCGCCCTTCTTCATTCCATTTACCATCATTATTGGAAGCTTTGACTTTGAATGTGTAAGTGCCAGCCTCTAGGCTGGTGTATTTTGCTTTCCTGTGGCGAGTGTATACCCAATCCTGATCAAAACCAACCATCTTATAAGCATATTGATTCTTTTCTGGTGACACATAGTTGAGAGCGGCAAACTCAAAGGCGAATACCTTATCATCATACAATAATGTTAACTCATCAGTGGCATTAATGACTTGACGCAACGGAGAATGTTCGCCAATCTTGACTGATTGGTTGAAAATTTTGAAATCTGTCAGAACAACCGGTGGGATGTAAGGATTATCTCGGATATTGTCAGGGTAAAAGGCATTGAGTCCAGCTCTCCCCCCGAAAAACAGTTGTCCATCCTGTGTTTTATAGGCAGCCCCTTCTATAAACTCGCTTGTTTGAAGGCCAGACTGACTGTCAAAATTTTTAAAGGCTTTTGTGGTGGGATTGAACTTTGAAATGCCTTTTGCTGTGCTGAGCCACAAATTTCCTTGTGCATCTTCAAGGATGCCAAAAATTGTTTCATCAGCCAAACCCTCTTTTGTTGTAGAGCCATTTACTGGATTAAATTCGCTGAGTCCCGCAGTGGTTCCCACCCAATATTTGTTAGCCTGACTTTCATAAAGACTGTAAACCCTCCGTCTATCAAAAGCATCAGCATAATGGATAAATTGTTCTGTTTCAGCATCGAATCTATTGAGTCCATTCTGAGCAAGAATCCATAGGACATTTGAAGAATCAATATAAAGTCTAAAAACGATATCATTGCTCAAGCTGTATGGTTCGTCAGGATCATATCGATAATGGGTAAATTTTCCAGTCTCCCGGTTAAGGCGATTCAATCCTCCCCCAAACGTGCTAATCCAAATATTTCCGAAATGATCTTCCACAATGTCCCGAATTTCATTATGACTCAGACTGGCTGGATTGTTTGGATCATGAACGTAGTGCGTAAATTGTTTTGTTCTTGGATCGAAACGATTAAGCCCGCCTTGCCATGTTCCAATCCAAATGATTCCCTCACTGTCTATGTGCAAAGCCTGAACCTGATTATCACTTAAACTATTAAGGCTATCAGGGTCCTTTTGATAGTGTGTAAATATGCCCGTTTCTGGGTCAAATTGATCAAGTCCTTGCAATGTGCCTATCCATAAGGTATGGCTTTTATCCTGACGCACAGCCCAGACTTCGTTATGGCTCAAACTTTGGGAGTCATCAGGAATATTTCGATACAGCATGAATTTTGAATTGAGTGGATTGTATATACTCAGAACGTTCAGATTTTCGGTTTTCATAGCCGTCAAAAGTAGTCTAT
>CAYFOB010000313.1:0-5477 GCA_964344525.1 uncultured Thiomargarita sp. | reverse complement strand
CATGACAACGAGTGGCGTATTTTTCACCCAAGTTTGCCCCATGGCAAATAAATTTTCCAGTCCTTCAACGCTGGTGACAGTGATTATATTAATGGGTGTATTTTCAATCCATGCCGGTGTCGGTGGTTGGATGCGCCGATAGACATTGACATAATTGACGATGGCACCCCGTTGTTGTAGTGTTTGCGCTAATAATTCACGTCCGCCATAGCCCCGAAAGATGACAATTTTTTTGCCCTTGAGTGTTTGTAGCTGTGGCATGTTCAACACTGCCTCACTATTAAAAGGAGGCGCGGCACACAGCGCTGTTAATCCCCAGGCTTTGAGCGTTTCAGCAGTGCGCTTACCGACTGCAATCACTTGGAGCGTTGAGGGCAGCGCCGATAAAGTGGGCAAAGCTTTTTCTACAGCATTGGCACTGATAAAAATTCAGATTGGTGGGCTGGGCGTGTGACTAGGATTTTTAGTGGTAGGCTTTGCCTTGTTGCGCGATCAGGGCATTATGTAGGGCATGAGCATCGGCGGCGGCGTAGCGCAAGTCGAGCGTGTCGTTTTGGTAGTCGCTGACACCAATTGCGATTAAGTATAAATTACCTCCCAAGTAGTCGCTCCCACGAAAACGCTTTTGTAGCTCTCCATCGTGTAGTGTCCAGAGGTGAATTTCTTGATTATTGCCACCACCCGTCGCTGCCAGACGCCCATCGGGACTGATGGCTGTTGCTAGTACGATGTTGTCATGGCAATAACGGATAGTTTTTCTCAACTAATGCCAATTCGCTGGGATGGATAATCCATAAGGGTAGACTCTCTTTACAACGGTAAATACCAGATACCTACCAAGAAAACCGCGACTAAACGGTGAATATTGCGGGTGAGCAGATAAACCTCCAAATTTAACACCCCAGTCCCAAAGCATTGATATAATTCACTATGAATAAATAACCATAACGAGGAAAAAATGATGCAAAAAAGATTTAATGACACAGGAGTCTGTATTCCTGATCGACATTACATGGTTGATAGCTCTTTCAAACTTAAGCAAATTATTCAACTTGTGGAGTGGGGAGAATATTTCACCATTAATCGCCCACGTCAGTTTGGTAAAACAACAACCCTGTTTCTGCTCGACAAAGCACTGAATCAGCGAGATGATTATGTTGCGTTGAAGATTAGCTTTGAGGGAATAGATAGCGACACTCATCAGCATCAGGAACGTTTTATTGCAGAGTTTCTTATCTTGCTAGCGCGTCGGCTTGAATTTTTAAAGTTTTCAGAGAGCAGCCAATTTATTTCTGAACATCGCTCAGAAATCACTAATTTGCCAGCGTTATCTCGCTTCATCACAGAATTGGTAAAGACGATGCCCACCAAATCGTGGGTGTTGATGATAGATGAGGTGGATAAAAGCAGTAATAATCAATTATTCTTAGATTTTTTAGGTTTGTTACGAAATAAATACCTGTCTAGAGATGATGGTGAAGAGACGTTTCAAGCGGTTATTTTGGCGGGCATGCATGATATAAAAACCCTCAAAAGAAAAATCCGCCCTGGTGAAAGTTCTGGCTACAACAGCCCTTGGAACATCGCGATTGATTTTAAGGTTGATTTGAGTTTTGCGCCACCTGAGATTGAAACCATGTTGCAGGATTATAGCCTCGATAAGCAAATAGAGCCAGATATTTCTGCGATTGCGGCGCGATTACATTATTATACTGCCGGTTATCCCTATTTAGTCAGTAAACTGTGTAAATTTATAGATGAAGAGATTATCCCAAATCGTGTGGATAAAAATTGGTCAGTTGATGATGTGGAAGCGGCTTTCAAAATGATTGTGGCTGATAGGTACACCACCACCTTATTTGATAGTATGACCAAAAATTTGGAGAACAATCAGGAGTTGTATGAGATTATTTTTCTTATGGTCATCAATGGTAAAAGTTTCAATTTTACAATTGCTGATCCAATGATTAACTTGGCGCATTTATATGGCATTTTAATACCCTCAGAACAGGGACATTGTCAAATTCATAACCGTATTTTCGAGCAACGGATTTATGCTTACATGATGTCGAAGTTCATGCGAACCCAATATGGGGACATTAATGGTTTCGGTGGCCCAGAATATTTTACCCTTGAAGGTTTGGATATTAAACTGATATTGCAGCGATTTCAAGCTTTTATGCAGGAAAACTATTCAAAGCAAGATATGAAATTTTTGGAACGCGAAGGGCGCTTATTGTTTTTAGCTTTTCTCAAACCAATCCTGAATGGCAAAGGATTTGAGTTCAAAGAACCCATCGTTGCAGATGAACGACGCCTGGATATTGTTATCACCTATCAAAATAAACGGTATGTCATTGAACTCAAGCGGTGGTATGGGGAAAAATATCATCAAAAAGGCTTACAACAGCTCAGTGATTATCTGGATATATACTCACTCAATTCGGGATATCTGCTGATTTATGATTTCAACAAAGGCAAAAAATACAAGGAGGAACAAATTCAGTTTCAGGATAAAGAAATTTTTGCAGTATGGGTGTAAGCAGGATTAGTCCTGAGTAGGAGTCCAAAACTCCTACTCAAGATTCTGCAAAATCCTCCTTTAAAATCAGATAAACCAGAGTCAACACCCATGCCAGCACCTACAATAATGAGAAGTGCATCTGCGTTTGAGACTATTTGTGCGGGTTGTTCTATGGTTTTTTCTAACTTTAATATGAGATTAAAAAAATTCGAGATGGATGGCGATAAAAAATCCTCAATTCTCCCAATCTTCAATTTGCAAATGAGGAACACATCAAAAGGCAACGAAACAAATTGATTAAGAAATATTTCTTGTTTAAGCAAAGTTTTATCGGGATTTTTGCTTTTCATCGCACCATAAAAGAGTTCCGCTTTAACCACTGAGCAAATGAAATTTATTAAACTAAATTGGCCTGCAACAGTGGGCATTTTTACAGGTGTTTTGGCTAAAGAAGTGGTTGTTGGCGCTTTGGATGCCATCTATAGTGAATTTATCATAAAAATTATACTCAGTACCGTCAGAAATTGCGTTTTTTACACTGTGGTAAAAAACGCAATTTCTGACGGTGTGCAGTCTAATAAAAATAGAGTAAAATTTAAAAACTTTTTTCCAAAATTGAATAAAAAGGCAGGAAGTTTACTGGTATACTATGATCCAAACTAAGTAACTGCTGATGATATTTTATACACTGCGCACAAAGCAGGTTGTTTAGAAGGCACTTTTTCATCAGCACGCACGCCAACAAGCTCAACAGGTACATTGATTGGTAATGCGATATTTGGTACGGTGGTGAAAAAAAGTGTTGAGGCATCTATGTTTTCACTGTTTAAGGTAGCCTTATCTTAATGTGTTTCAAACGGAGGTAAAAAAACATGATTTTAATCGAACTCAAATCTTATCTGGTTAAAAAGGAAAGAGCTGCCTTAATAGACATAGCTCACCATTTTGATATTGATCCTGATGCAGTAAAAGGCATGTTAGAACATTGGATACGTAAAGGCAAAGTGCGCCGTATTGAAGGTAGTCGTTGTCAAAAAGGGTGTTGTCAGACTGACCCTGCTAACTTAGAAATTTATGAATGGGTGTCGCCAAAACAGGTTCAATTTATGGCATAGTACAACAGATTTAAATAAACGGATTTTGAATTGATTTTATCCGTTTGTTTTTTCTGCTAGTTTGTTGTACGATATCGAATAATAATGATTATCATTATCATTTAAATAAAGAGGATAATATGAGATATAGCGTTTTCCGATTGAATAAGGTATAATTATGTTTCATAATATATACCCAAAATTTCGAAAACCTTTTTCTTTTAAGAATGGAGTTTCTGATGCCAAAACCTTATTCAATAGATTTACGTAAAAAGATAGTAGCTGCTTATGAAAACAAGGAAGGCTCAATGCAAAAATTGGCTGACCGTTTTAAAGTCTCAACAAATTTTGTGGCTGACCTACTCAAACGGGTCAAACAAAGCGGTCAAGTTGCGCCAAAAGCGCATGGTGGCGGCCATCCCAGATCAGTTAAAGCTCAAGGTGAAACTTTTTTAAAAGACTTAATTGAAAACCAACCAGACTTAATTCTTGAGGAAATCCGTGATGAATATAATGAACATTTTGACCCCGTTAGCCGTTCAACAATCGATAGAACTTTAACAAGACTAAAGTTAACGAGAAAAAAAAAGACCCTGTTCGATCCGAGAAAAAATACACCTGAAAATCGACAAAAACAACAAGATTACCAAATAAATATCGCCCCTTTTGAGGCTAAAGATCTCATTTATATTGATGAAACAGGTAGTGTCAGAAATCTGACCCGCAGTCATGCTCGTTCACCTAGAAATCAAAGAGCTCACTGTAGTAAGTACTGAACCATGAATTATTTGATATAATAAAGGAAGTATAAAATACCAATAAATTAGAGGTCATCGATGAATATTGCAAATAAATTTGTGTCTCCTTTGGATGAAGATGTTATCAACAAATTAGAGTCACTGGTAAAAAATTCAGAAAGCGCGAGGGTGCGTCAACGAGCGCAGGCTATTATATTAAGTTCAAAAAAATTTTCAATAGATGAAATCGCCTCAGTTTGTGGCGTTGTACGCAATACGGTCTCATCTTGGATAACTAATTGGGAAGAGTTGGGTTTTGAGGGATTACATGACAAAGCTCGCCCAGGAGGGCCACCCAAATTAAGCCCATCTGAAAAAGAGTTACTGTTGGATTTAGCTTCCAAAACTCCGCGTTCCGTTCCAAGCATGATGGCCGTTTTGTTTGAAAAAACGGGTAAATGGCTCAGTGAGTCAAGTATTAAACGTTTATTAAAGAGTGCTGGATTAAAATGGAAACGAATCCAAAAAACGACTAAAAAAAAGCCAAATCCCAACGAATTTGAAACCGCCAGTACAGAAATAGCTGATTTAAAAAAACAACATCAAAATGGTGACATCGAGTTATGGTATTTTGATGAGACTGGTTTTGATTTGGAACCCAGTGTACCTTATGCTTGGCAACCGCCTGAAACCATAGAAATCCCTTGTTCTAAATATCACCGTTTGAATGTCTTGGGTTTTTTAACACCAGATAATCAATTTGAATCGTTTTGTTTTGAAGGTTCAATTGACACGGATATTGTGATCGCTACTTTTGATGAATTTGCAAAATTAGAATCAACCAAAAAACGGGTTATTATTTTAGATAATGCCCCAATACATACCAGTAATAAATTCCTTGAGAAAATAGAGGAATGGGAAAACAAAGGTATTGTTATTAAATATTTACCACCTTATTCTCCAAAACGGAATATAATTGAAATTTTATGGCGGTTCATTAAGTATTCTTGGTTACCTTTTTCGGCTTATTCATCTTTTAAACAATTGCTTACTGAAGTTGAAAATATTTTAAGCCAAATTGGTACACGATTTAAAATTCAATTTTCGTTTTAAATGATTCCT
>CAYFOB010000312.1:0-5480 GCA_964344525.1 uncultured Thiomargarita sp. | reverse complement strand
ATCCTTGTAGTTATTTGTGGTTTTGGAACAAAAATGCGTAACATCACTTAATAAGTGATGTTACGCACTTTATTTCCTAAAACCAACTTTCAAGATTTAAATTGAAGTTATGTTAGCGTTAGACAGATTTGATTATGGGAGCCCAAATACTTGGGAACAATCTTGTGTCTTTAAATGCTGCCACAAGTAAAATGGCTCATTGATTTTTCCATCATTTTTTTTTACAATTATTGTGAATAGTTGCATAATAAATGCCCAAGAAGTTTTAAATTTATCACTTGAAGGGCGCTTAGAAGATAGGATGGAGATACCGCCACCTGATACGGAAAAATTGTGAAAAAATGAATATTAAGTATTCAATCAACATTATTATGTAGCAACCAGGTATGAATGAATAATTGATTAAGAATGAAAGAAAAAAAAATATTAGTTATTACCTCAACTTTTCCTCGCTGGCAAGGCGATAAAGAACCGCCTTTTGTCTATGAATTAAGTAAGCGCTTGACTCAACATTATACGGTGCATATTTTAGCACCTCATGCTGAAGGTGCGGCTATAACTGAACAAGTTGGTCAGCTTCATATCACACGATTTCGTTATTTTTTCACAAAATATCAAACACTTGCTTACAACAGTGGTATTCTTTCCAACTTAAAGCAAAACCGTTGGCGTTATCTGCTGGTACCATTGTTTATCATGGCTGAATGGTTTGCCCTTGTTCGTTTGTTGCGCCAAGAAAAATTTGATTTGATTCATGCGCATTGGTTGGTACCACAAGGTTTGGTTGCTCTGTTGGCTTTCGCTTTTTTCAAAAATCCGCCACCTCTGCTTTGTACTTCTCATGGTGGCGATTTATTTGCCTTACGAGGAAAATTATTTAAAAAATTAAAACAGTGGGTGTTGAATCGTACAACTGCGCTTACTGTTGTCAGTCAGGCGATGCGAAAAACGGCGTTGTCATTAGGAGCAACTCAAATAGAAGTCATTCCTATGGGGGTGGATGTTATAAATCAGTTTGTACCCCCTTTGACAACGCAACGTGAAAATTCTTTATTATTTGTTGGGCGTTTAGTGGAAAAAAAAGGTTTGCATTATCTGTTAGCAGCACTTCCTTTGATTGTCAAGGAGCATCCGAATGTCACTTTGATTATCGCAGGTAGTGGTTCATATGAGCCAACACTTAAAAAACAAGTCACTGATTTAAAATTAAATCAATTTGTCAAATTCTGTGGAAAATGAACAATTGCCTGCACTTTACCAATCTTCAGAAATCGTCATTTTTCCTTCTATTATTGCCAGCGATGGTGATAGGGAAGGTTTTGGTTTAGTTCTTGTAGAAGCTTTAGGTTGTGAATGTGCTGTGGCTGCCAGTGATTTGTCAGCTATGCAAGATATTTTGACAGAGAATGAAAATGCCTTGATTTTTGAACAAAAAAATTCACAAGATTTGGCTGATAAAGTGAACCGACTTTTAAGCAATCCACAATTGCGTATTTCTTTAGGAAAACGGGGGAGAAAAGACATGTTAGAGCGTTATGATTGGAAAATAATCACAGAGCAGTATAGCATGTTGATGGCGCGTCTAATGCATTAACATGTCATGTCAAAAAGCGACTACTTTTTCAACGCATCCGATAAATGCGGTTGAATTTAATTTTCATCTGCTAATCGGATATAATTTCAAACGAGTCTAGCGAAAACCATCACATAGTATTGGAGTTCGCCCTTCACGAATCAATGCCATTAAGTTAATAAAAAAAACGTTAAAAACAAACTATTATACTGTAGGTTGGGTTAGATTTTTTCGCGCAGCGAAAAAACGTAACCCAACATTATTATGTGCCGGTTGGGTTACGTTTTTTTGCGGCGCAAAAAAATCTAACCCAACCTACAAAATATCTTGTTGAAATCGAAATGTCAATAAAATGTTGTGTAGCTGCACCAATTCTTCGATGACGACTACTGGTAATCAGCGCGATAATGGTATCGTCAAGTTTATAATTCCACACATCTGATTGCACAACAAGAGCAGGACGCACTTTATGCCCTGTTTTGTCACTATAGGGAAAATCCACCAGCACAATGTCACCACGTTGGATATTCATAATTTCTTCCGGGGATCAAGATCGTTATAAATGTCCATTTCTGGATCATCCCATCTGGCACGTAAACCGGCTTTGATTAGTAAATTTCGTTGCTCTTCAGTTGTTAGTGGGTTGTCATCATAGAATAATCCTTGTTTCATCTTGTCGTATATTTCTGCCTGTAAAATGACATAGACGACATTGTTTTCTTCTGGATCAACCAAACGTATGGGTTGATCTTGCGAAGCACGAATCGCCTGTTGAAGTTCTTTGGGCATTGTGATCATGATTTTATTTTTTATACTCCTTATTCTTTCACAGATGGTGCGAGCTGCCTCCACAACTCGCGTTGTACTATTTTTTCAACGCATCCGATAAATGTGGTTGAATTGTTTGTAATATGCCTTTGTATACTTTTGGGCTACCTGCAATAATATTGCCTGTCTCCAAATGATTAGTTTTACCACCAAACCCACTGATGAGTCCACCGGCTTCTTGAATTAATAAAACCCCTGCTGCCATATCCCATTTTTGTAATCCCATTTCCCAAAATCCATCCAAGCGTCCCGCTGCAACATAGGCTAAATCTAAGGCGGCTGATCCGGCGCGACGGACATCTGAAACCAAAGGGTATAGTGCTTTAAATGTTTTCAAATAGGTATCTATATGGTTTTGCATTCTGAAGGGAAAGCCTGTGCCTAGTAATGCACCTTCTAAGCTCATTAAGCGACTGACTCGGATGCGTCGATCATTGAGCAAGGCACCGCTGCCCCGTGAGGCTGTGTATAATTCGTCGCGTAATGGATCATAAATGACTGCTTGTTCTAAATGCTGATTATGTTTTAAAGCAATAGAGACACAAAATTGGGGATTGCCATGTAAAAAATTTGTTGTGCCATCCAGTGGGTCAATGATCCATTGATACTCTTTGCCTTCTTGTATGCCACTTTCTTCTGCAAGAATGCCATGAGTAGGATAGGCTTTACGCAGAATATTAATGATTGTGGCTTCCGCTTGTCTATCAACTTCACTGACAAAGTCGTTTTTGGCTTTGGTTTCTATGTGCAAGTCTTGGCGTTTTTCGAGGGCACGGATAATGACGGTTCCTGCGCGACGCGCGGCACGCACTGCAATATTGAGCATTGGTTGCATAATTAGTTATCAGGTATCAGTTGTTGGATTTTTCCAAATCCAGTCGTTCATCACACAAAAATCCATTTTAACATCATTTTGATGGATATCTTCTATTTGTTCGACAGGCTCAAAAAGTGATAAGCCGATTTTTATAATATCGTTTCGGCATTTTCGCAAAAATCTGTCATAAAAACCTTTGCCATATCCAATTCTGTAACCTTGCTTATCAAAACATAATAAGGGCATTAAAATCATATCAATGCTGTCATCAGAACATTTTATAGCATGAATGGGTTCTGGAATGCCCCATTTATTGTCCACAATTTTTGTATTGCTGTCTAGTTGGTAACTTTCCATGGAGTAAGTTTGGAAGTTACTTTTGGAAATAATTGGGGTTATGTGTGGATGGTTTTGCCTGATTTCTTCAATGAAGAGCCATGTGTTAATTTCCTTTTGTTTCAAAATGGGCAAAAAGATGTGTAGTTTTTTGATGTTGCGTAAATCAAAATGGTGAAAAAATTGTTGGCTGATGGCTTGACTTTTTTCTTGTAAGTTGTTCAATTTTTTTCTTTTAGCTAAAAATTGTTTTCTTAATGTGTTTTTGTTCATTTAAATTGGGTGATTTCTTGATTTTTTAGAGATTATTTGATAATGTGATATTTTGAAGCTTGATTTTTGTCAAAATCTCGACAAGTTTTAGAGGAAAATTAAAATGGGTGCATTAAATGTAAAATTTGAATTTCCAACCATAATTGCCTCACAAGTTGGATTAAATTTCGAAAACATAAGCGAAGAAATTAAGCAAATGGTTGCAATATTTCTTTATGAACATAAGCAAATTTCCCTGAGTAAAGCTTGTGAAATAGGTAATTTGAGTCAATGGGAGTTTTTTGAGATCAATCGGCAACTTGGGATACCAATACGTTACACTCAAAATGATTTAAGAAAAGATATGGAGAAGTTGTCAAATGTCTAAAATAGTCATAGTGGATTCATCTTGTTTAATTGGTTTAAGCAAAATTGGCAAATTAGAAATTTTACATCAAATTTTTGGAAAAATTATTATTCCTGATGCTGTTTATCATGAAGTTGTAGTGCGTGGCAAAGGAAAAGCTGGTGCAGAAGAAGTTAAAAGGGCTGATTGGATTGAAAATAAAAAGGTGAAAAATGAATTGGCTGTTAGAGCATTTCGGACTTATTTGGGTTTTGGAGAATCGGAAGTCATTGTATTAGCAAATGAATATAAAGCAGATTTTATAATACTTGATGATTGGAAAGCACGCCAAACGGCAGAAGAACTTAATTTGCCTATTATTGGAACAATAGCCATTTTACAAAAGGCAGCAGAAAAAGGAATAATTGAAAATTTAGTGACTGTTTTAGAAAATTTACGTCATGTTGGTTTTAGGTTTTTGCTTTAATAAGTGACGTTACGCACTCACGTTCTTGTTCCCACGCTGAACTATGATTCTTATGATTTTTGTGATGAAAGGTGATGAAAAAATAAGCATCAAACACCCTCATAATAATCAGATCAATCACATAAATCACAGTTCAGATTATTTAGGGACAAGTCTAATGTTTGTGAATTAGGAAAGTTGACTAAATTATTTCATGCACGTTCCTTAGCTTCCTTAATGTTCGGATCGCGTTAATAAATGTGAAGCTATCATTGATAAAATCACATATCCCATAAAAAAATATAATCCAATTTGGATTTTTGCGTTTGTGAATTCGTCTTTGTTCAGGCTGAAATAAGTCAATAGCAAAGCCACCACAAAAACGTCTGCCATAGACCATTTGCCAATACGTTTCACCAATTGCAAGCTTTTTGAGGCAATTGGTTGGAATAAAGCGAGGCTCATAATGACGGTTTTGAAAAAAGGTATCATTACAATCACATTGTCTGAAGTAAATAATGTTTCGATAGCAGTGACAATGCCTTTTGATTGAAATTGAAAAACAACTTCACCAAGTACTGGGAAATTTTTGTAGCTCACAACCATTAGAATGGGTGCAAATAGCCCTACCACAAGCGCAATTGATGAAATAATCAATAGCCCAAATACCAACAATCTCCGTTTTGAAATCAACGTATAAATCAAAGTTATAAAAATGATTGAAAGTAGGAAAAAAATAATCGTTGCCATGAGACTGCGTTGCTTAAGGTGTTCAATCTCTGACATGATAGTTTTGAGCGCTTCGATTTCTTCAGAATATCCTTGGTAAATCTTGCCAAATGTTGCCCATTCCAACCATTTT
>CAYFOB010000311.1:4352-5488 GCA_964344525.1 uncultured Thiomargarita sp. | reverse complement strand
TTCCCAAGCAGGAGCTTGGGAACGAGAGTGCGTAACATCAGTTAATAAAGGATAAGTCAAAATCACTTCATTAATGGGGTTTATCCGTATCGATAAAGTAATCCGTGTAGTTATTCATGGGTTTTAGAAATAGACAGCGTAACATCACTTATTAAATGGCATTGATTTAGGAGTCCAAAATTTATTTTGGACTCCTAAATACTATAAGCTTTTAGACACAATCTCATAAGCATGCTTAGACAATCCAGGCGTGTTAGCAATTTTTTCCAATTGTTGTTTTAACAGCACCTGTCGTTGCGCGTCATATTTTCGCCAAAGTGTGTACACTTTCACTAAGCGTGATGAAATTTGGAAATTAAACGAATCAATTTGCAAAATCATATCTGTCAAAAATTCATAACCAGCACCGCTGATGTCATGAAATTGAGCGTGATTGTTTTGGGCAAATGCGCCAATCAACGCACGTATTTTGTTTGGATTTTTGATCGTAAATGCCTCGTGTTCTGTGAGGTGTTTCACTTGCGCTAAGGTTCCTGGCAAGCGGGAGCTGGCTTGAATAGCTAGCCATTTGTCTACAACTAATTGTTCGTTTTTCCATTGTTGATAAAAATGCGCTAAAGCGGTTTCACGTTCTGCGCAATTTGTATTCGCTAAAGGCATTAATGCTGCCATCACATCCGTCATATTGTTGCTCTTAAGAAATTGTTGATAGCAGGATTTGATGATGTCTTCGTCGTTCAGTTCCATTAAGTAACTCAGGCAAAGATTTTTTAATTTTCGTTGCGATATTGCGGTTTGATCAATACGGTATTTTCCCTTATCCATCAAGCTGTGGTAAATCTGCAACAAGTCCGCGCGACAATGCTGTGCGATGGTTTCACGCATAAAGCACCGCACTTTGTGAATGGCAACGGGATCAATCGGTTCCAAAAATTCTCCCAAATAACTTTCTGAGGGCAGAATGAGCGCTTGTGTCGCCAAGGCTTTATCCAGTGTGTCGTTATTTAAAATTTCTCGAAAAGCGTCAATAAAAGCATCAGGGACTTGTAAGGCACGGTTTTGATGATAATCTTCAACCAATTGTGTCATAATTTTGACTGCCAATTGTTGCCCTGCATCCCAGCGGTTAAAATCAT
>CAYFOB010000311.1:0-4342 GCA_964344525.1 uncultured Thiomargarita sp. | reverse complement strand
GTGCTTCATCAAAAAATAGCGCTCTTCATCGCTTAAGTCCATCTTAATTTTAACCGGTGCAGAAAATCCCCGAAGTATAGACGGTGTTGGCTGTTCATTGATGTTTTGAAAAGTAAAATCTTGTGTGGTTGCGGTGATAGGTAATACGCGTGTGCCGCAAATGGCAGTATATTCACCTTGTAATTGTAAGGACATATCTTGTCCCTGTTGATTTAACAAGCCAATTGCGAGTGGAATATGAAAAGGCTTTTTCTCAGTTTGCCCCGGTGTGCTTGGGCAGCTTTGTTTGACGGTTAAAGTGTAGGTTTTTGCCGCCTCGTTATAAACACCGCTCATCTCTAGCTCAGGTGTACCCGCTTGAGAATACCACAATCGAAATTGGCTAAAATCCACTTGATTGGCATCTTCTAAAGCCTTCACAAAATCGTCAGTGGTAACAGCTTGCCCATCATGTCGTTCAAAATAACAATCGGTGCCTTTGCGAAATTTTTCCGCACCCAATAAATGGTGCAGCATACGCACGACTTCCGCCCCTTTCTCGTAAACGGTGACAGTATAAAAGTTATCAATCTCAACATAGCTATCAGGGCGTACCGGATGCGCCATTGGGCTGGCATCTTCTCGAAATTGATGCGTGCGTAAGATATTGACATCTTGAATGCGTTTAACACCACGTGAAGTCATGTCCGCCGTAAATTCTTGATCCCGAAAAACCGTAAAGCCTTCTTTTAAGCTTAATTGAAACCAATCTCGACAAGTGACGCGATTGCCAGACCAATTATGAAAGTATTCATGCGCAATCACGCCTTCGATACCTTCATAATCACTATCTGTCGCAGTTTCAGGCTTGGCAAGAACGTATTTAGAATTAAAAACATTAAGCCCTTTGTTTTCCATTGCCCCCATATTGAAATCATCAACCGCCACAATCATATAAATTGCCAAATCGTATTCTCTACCATACACCTCCTCATCCCAACGCATGGCTTTTTTCAAGGAGCGCATAGCATGTTCACATTTATCAATATTGTGCGACTGCACATAAATCTGCAAAGTCACTTCGCGCCCGGATTGAGTGACAAATTGATCCTCAATATGGGCTAAATCGCCAGCGACTAAGGCAAACAAATAGGTGGGCTTTGGAAAAGGATCTTCCCATTTCGCCCAATGACGGTTATTTTCTAATTCACCACTGTCGCATAAATTACCATTGGCAAGCAAAACGGGATATTGGGCTTTATCTGCCACAATCGTTGTCGTATAACGTGCCATCACATCTGGACGATCAATCATATAGGTTATACGACGAAATCCCTGCGCTTCGCATTGAGTACAAAAATGGCCACTGGAGAGATATAAACCTGTCAAGGCAGCATTTGCTTTGGGATTAATTTCTGTTTCGATGGCTAAATCAAAGGCATTTGGCACATGAGGAATAGTCAAGCAGTCATCACTTAACATATATTCAGTAGATGACAACACTCTCCCATCAATGGCTACCGATTTGAGCTGCAAACATTCCCCATCTAATTTTAACGGTTGTGTGTGATTAACCCGTTTTTGGATTGAGACCTTTGATTTAACCAACGTTTTGGTTTCATGCAAATCAAAATGCAAATCAATCGAATCCACACGATAATCGGTTGGTTGATAGTCTGATAAATAAGTGGTTTTTGGCGTTTTTTTCATTTATTGAGCCACCTTAATCGTAATAATATCATGCATTTCCTTTCCATAACGCAAAGTCACCGTTTTGTGTTGGATACGCTCGTGTTCCGTTCCCCAACCTTCGATTATGGTGGCAGACACTTTGGTGCGCGTACTGGCGCGGTTAGCATCAGAAGCAAAATATTTGGCTTTGATGCGATAAGTGCCAGGCTTTGCTTTAGGTAAGGTGTACATTTCTGGACCATAGCCTTGTGTCACATCTTGGCTCAGATGTCCACCGCTTTTTGTATCACGGTGTTGATAGTAACATTCCTCACCGCTCGGCTCAATGACGTGCATATCCACATCTGTACCATCTGTGTTCCAAGTCAAAGCAACCAAGAGATCTAATTTGCCTGGATCAAAAGCTTTTTGCACAGAATCCAGGCGCATTGTGGCATAATCCAAGGCGCTGCTTGTCAATTCTCCCGCGACAATACGCCGCAAAAAACGTAAATAGTCAATACCATGGATGCGCTGGAATTCTCCAAAACGCACATCCCATTGTCCAATTAGCCCAAGTTCGTAATAGGCTAAGGCAAGATCAATGTGTCCCATTTTTTCCAGGACTTGCGCCATTGCTCGATAAGATTGGGGTTCATAGGGGCGGGTATTGGCGACTCGGCGAAAGAGGTGATAGGCATGACCTTTAAGTCCCCATTCGATAGCGGAAAAAGCAACATCTCGTGCCAGCACGCCGTCACCGGGGTTATTTTCCACCAAGGAACTGATAGCCCGCAAGGCATCCGCAGGACGGTAGGCACTTAGTCGTCGTTGCGCTTCGTCGGTAAAAATATCGTAATCAAGTTGATGTGAACTGAGTTGCGTTCGCACCGCGCCCGGGATGCCTTCCCAAGTCCGCAATTTTGCTTGCAATGGTTTGGCGTTCACCACAAATGCTTGGCGTGGCATTTGTTCTAAGACGATTTTAAAAGCAGCGGGTAGGCTTAAGTTTAAGCCTGGCATTTTTTCCAGCTTTGTCAACCAAGCCAAAAAGGCGGCTTTAGGATCACCCAAGCTTATTTCTTTTAAGACTTTGGCAACTGCCACAGTCACCAGTTTGCTTTTAACCACAAAAGCCTCTTCTTCTGGTTTGATATTAAAGCGTTGATAGTCCTCTTCCGTTTCTAACATTAACAAGGAACAAGTTTGCCCAGTGATGCGAAAATGGGTGGCATAAGCCTTGCTCATCGTTTCTGTCGCGCTGGCAAAGCTTTCTAATTGCCCTACCGCAATTTGTCCATAAAGCCGAGGCGTTAACGGTGAAGTCAGTGGCGTTGAAAGAGGAATTTCTAATGTTTTTTGTTGTTCATTTTGCGCTAGGTTTAGGATAACGCGGGCATTGTTTACCTTACCACGCCCTGCCAATTGTAAGACTTGACCAGGAAAAACGTTGCGCGGACGACCTGCGATCAATAAGTCGCTTTTGTTGGGCGCAATGCCGGTGACTTGAATACCTGTCAAGCGCCAAGGGCGAGAACGATGCGCTGTGGATGCTTTTTCGATTTCGGCTTCTCCCACCACAGAAAAAACGGCGCCCCCAGTTTCCCGGCTCAAGTGATTCAATATGCGAATATCGGTGCCAGCAAGTCCCGTGTTGTAGGCAAATAAGGTATTAGAGGCGAGGGTTTGCGATAGCGCGTAAAGATTGTCATCGCCCCAAGTAATGCTAGCATCGCTTAATAAAAAGATATCCTTGGGCTGCTTGCTACCAAACCAGCTCGGTTGGCTGGCTTCATTCAGGGCTGCTTTTAAATCGGTAGCGCCTTCTAAGAGGCTGTTTTGGAAAAAAATGAGAGAAGACTCTTTACCTTTTCAGAACATTAAAGTGGTCAGGATTGGCGCTCAAGGAGACATCCACCAAAAACACGCCTGTCTTGTTGCCACCATCAATCGCTTGAGTAGGTAGTTGAGCGCGGAAGCGAGTCGCAAAATAGTTATCCGTTTTGGGATCATGACCACTGAGCAAGACTGCACCAGGTTTTTTGATCCGCACGGTGATGGCAGTGAGAGCCTCAAAGCGTTGGTGATAGGCTTTATCTGTTGCTTTGAAAACAAAGCTTGTGTCTTTTGTGTCTTGTGCGACGGTGGGTGTCAGCACAATTTCTACCCCCGGTGGTTGGGTGATGCTAAAATCAGTCATCTGTTGAGGAATATCTGTGGGTAAGTCAAGACGATATTCGAGATCATCGCCCAGTGCCAACAAATCAAGATCATAAGCGATCACAATGCGGTGCCACTTTTTAGGGTTCAGGGGAAAAACGCGGGCGGAAAAAATGCCAGCCCCTGACCATTCCATCAGGGCAGGATCAACGCGACGGCGGACGGTTTCTCGGTAGGCATAAGCAGCCTTTTCTTTGGGAACTATACGCGCTTCCTTGGCTTGTTGCCAAGTGTTCTCTCTACTTTTCATGATTTCAAATGGCTCAGTTCCCATTTCGCGGACTTGTTGTTGGTCAAAAAAAACGGGTTTATCCAAGCTTTCGCTTTCGCCAAAGGCAAAGAAATAGGGATTAGCGCCATTAGGCAGGCGGAGCTTGAAAGTGCCTTCAAACATCCGCTCATGATCGTTAAAGAAAAGGTGATCTAACACCACCCGAGCGCGGAAACCGTTAATAGTCACCTTAGCTTGCAT
>CAYFOB010000310.1:2263-5498 GCA_964344525.1 uncultured Thiomargarita sp. | reverse complement strand
ATATTTTTATTAAAATATCATAATATTCTAATTAACTAACTTGAACATCGAGTTGATGATATACTTTTTCTGAACAGTGTACTCCTTTCCATATTCCTAACTTTTATTAATTAATATGTCTGCTTTAATTTGTGGCTCATTTGCTTTTGATACCATTATGGTATTTAACGATAAATTTAAACATCACATATTGCCTGATCAGATGCATATTCTCAATGTATCATTTCTGGTACCGGATTTGCGCCGCGAATTTGGCGGGTGTGCGGGCAATATTGCCTATAACCTTAAACTGTTAGGTGGAGATCCGTTGCCTATGGGAACCGTGGGAAGGGATTTTGCCCCTTATGCTGAGTGGATGGATAAATGTGGTATCCCACGCACACATATTACTACAATTGAGCACATTTATAGTGCCCAAGCGTTTATTACCACCGACATGGATGATAACCAAATTACTGCCTTTCATCCAGGTGCGATGAACTTTTCCCATAAAAATCAAATTTCTCAGGCCCAAGGGGTGACTATCGGTATAGTTTCCCCCGATGGGCGTGATGGTATGATCGAACATGCCAGACAATTTGCAGAGGCTGATATTCCTTTTATTTTTGACCCTGGGCAAGGTATGCCCATGTTTGATGGCAACGAGCTGCTGCAATTCATTGAACAAGCAACATGGGTTATTGTCAACGAATATGAATGGCAATTGATGCAGGAACGCACGAATTTTTCTGAGCAACAAGTGGCAGAACGGGTGCAAGGATTGATTGTCACCAAAGGGGGGGAGGGATCCATGATTTACACAGCTGACACAGCTTATCAAATTCCTAGCGCTCAAGCTAACGCAGTCAACGATCCAACAGGTTGTGGGGATGCCTTTCGTGGCGGATTGTTGTATGGATTGATGAAAGACGTTGATTGGGAAACCACAGGACGGATTGCGTCGTTGATGGGTGCAATTAAAGTTGAACATCATGGAACCCAGAATCATATTGTCACATTGGACGAATTTAAGCAACGCTTTCAAGAAAATTTTGGTTATACCTTGTTGATATAACATTTTAGGACGGGGATTGTAAGCCCCGCCCTGCAGACACCTACAAGCTGTCTATATCTATAATCAAACCCTCCCGAGCGAGGTGACATTCCATGTTTGATTGACGCTCATGGATGAGTTTGATGGCATTGCGATGTAGCTCTTCTATTTTGGTATCATTATAATTGGGGTCTAGGTGAAATAAATATAATTGTTTGACATTAGCATCCATTGCAAAATGCGCAGTGTCAGTGTAACAGGAATGTCCCCATCCACGTTTTTTGGTATAATCCTCAGGCGTATATTGTGCGTCATGGATAAAAAGATTAGCATTTTTTATAAGTTTTAAATATCTACCCCTTTCTTCCGCTTGCATGGCTTTAAAAAGTTGCAATTCCTCTGGTGCAATTTCGTTTTTGCGTTCTCCTATGAAATTATCCACAAACGATAGTTCGTTATCAGAGGCATAAATAATAATTTTATCGTGTACTTGAATACGGTAGCCAAAGGTGCTGCCCGGATGGTGTACATAAAAAGCTTCTATCTTAAATGGGCCATATTCAAGCTGATTATTATGGGCCTTCAAAAAATAAACTTCTGCCAGCCAGGTTGTCCAGAAACGCGCCGCCCGATTTCTTGTTGCCCATCACCGGGGCCCGAAATATTAACTTTCCAGCCAGGCGTAAAAGCTGGCACAAAAAATGGTAAACCAGAAATATGATCCCAATGATAATGGGTGAGAATAATCGTGACTTCTTTAAAGTCCTGTTGCGCCATTAAATGATGGCCAAGCGGAATAATGCCTGAACCACCATCGCAGATCAATGTATAATTATCTGCCCGTATTTCAACGCATGAGGTATTACCACCCACGCGCATATGGCTGCCAAATGGTGCAGGATAAGAACCACGTACACCCCAAAAGCGTATATAATTCAACTTACCAGCACTCATGATTAGGTGGATTGTTTAACATCAACATATTTACAAATGATGTCACGAACTTTTTCAGAGCCTAAAGGTTTTATCAGAAAGTCCACTGCGCCCTGTTGTTTGGCAACAGCGCGGTCTTGAGGATAATTTTTGGATGTTACCATAATGACCGGTGTCTCTTTTTGATGGGGAAAGGTACGCAATTGTTTTAATAAAGTGAGTCCATCCATACCCGGCATCAGAATATCTAACAACAACAAATCGGGTTGATGTTCTTGCAAATATGATAGCGCTTCTTCAGAAGATTTGAAGCATATCAAATTAACGGCCAGCGGTTCTATGCTGAACTGATACAGAGACACTGAAGTTGCACTGTCATCTACAATCACAATAGTTGGCATTTTATCTGTCATAATTTTGACCTGTGGGCACTTTAACATTTAATCAATAGTTTGCGTCACTTTGGCAACTAGCCCTTGTAACACAATATCTGGCACATGTCGATAGGACCTTTGCAATAATGGCGCAAACGTTGGTACACTACCACCTGTCAGTATCAATTTGAGCAAATATCCTTGTTTTTCCAAGGTATTTATCACATATTCCACCAAGCCTGTCACAGCATATAACGTACCCTTTGTTATGCCAGTCTGCGTATCGCATGCCAAAAATTGTTGTTTATTGCACTGAGGGTGAGGTGCCAATGCATACGTCGAGCAATACAAAGCGTTCTGCATGCTAGTTACGCCTGGCATGATGAGCCCGCCTTGATGATGACCATTGGCAAAGAGCACATCCAAAGTGATAGCAGTGCCACAATCGACCACACAAAGTCCCCCTTTTTCTAATTGACGAGCTCCAATCAAAGCCAGCCAACGATCAACGCCCAATTGTTTAGGATTATCATAACCATTTTTAACACCACAGTCATAACAGGCTGTTTTTACAAAAGTCGGTTGCAATCCCCAATGCGTTTTCACCCAATGCGTGAGGATTTCAGCCTTTTGAGGTCCTGCCACGTTGGATACCCAAATCTCCTGCACATTCAGCTTGAGCCAGGCTTGTGTCATTAGATTTTTTAAGTTGTTACTTTGATACAACATGCGTTGTTGGGGACTGAGGCGTTTTTGTTCAAAAGTAGCCCATTTGATCGCGCTGTTGCCCATATCAACCAGGAGCATCATAACCGTAAACTAACCTCACCGCAAGCATAACGTTGTTTTTCATCACCTACTTGCAATAATAACGCGCCTTGTTCATCAATGCCAG
>CAYFOB010000310.1:625-2253 GCA_964344525.1 uncultured Thiomargarita sp. | reverse complement strand
TGCGATACCTGTGACAATTTTGCCATTTTTGAGGGTCACTTGTTGCCCATAACTCAAATCAAAACGCTGCCAATCATCCCGAAACGCCGCCAATCCGACTTGTGGATAGATAATCAAAGTTTGCAAACAGTGCTCAATCAACATTGCTGCCAAAGTATTGCGCGAAACGGATTGTCCTAACACAGTGCATAAATCCACCCAAGGTTGAGTAATAGCACTAACCGAAGGCATTTTGACATTGATACCTATTCCTATCACAACCTCATGGTTTTTTCCATAACGGCTTTCTAACAATAAACCAGCTAATTTGCGATTTTGCCACAAAACATCATTAGGCCATTTGAGACCCATCTTCGTTGCTCCTAAACGATACAATATTCGCGCCACTGTAACTGCTAAGGCAATATTTAATCCGGTTAAGGATTCGTTCAGCGCGGTATAATTTTGTTTGATGGACAAACATAGCCCGCTCGCATAAGGTGACAACCATTGTCGTCCTTGCCGTCCACGTCCTGCTGTTTGATATTCTGCTAAACAAGCAAATGTTTGATAGTTCTGCGCCAACGCATAGCGATTGGTAGAATCTACCACCTTGAGGATTTCAAGCCGCGCCAAGCGTTGCCGCATGTTTGCTGAAAGTGCCGCAAGCATACGCGCATGGTCCAGCAATTCCAACGGCTCAGTCAATTGAAATGTGTTAGCAACTGGCGAGTGCAGTCTTATACCATAACCGCCTAATGTGTTAATGGCTTGCTCTAAGGCCAAAGGGGTGAGTGCTAATTGCTTAATCAATTGTTGGGCAGTATGACGTTGCCCGTCAGCAAGTATGTGTAAGACTTGATGAAACACTTAAAGTATTTTATAATAAAAATGAATAAAAGTGATTGATTGTAAAAGATAAATTTAAAATGATCAAGTTTGCACTGCATCAATTATTGTCAACAAGCGTTCCAGTGCCCCCCTATTTTTTTCCACAAACAAACGACCTTTTTCCCCCATTTCCTTTTTGAGTGCAGTATTGGTTAAATACATTTTAACAGCATTGACCAATTGCGCCACATCACTCACTTGTTGGGCTGCTTGGGCTTCTAGTAGTTGGCGGCAGATTTCAGCCCATTCAAAAACATGAGGGCCCATAATAACGGGTAAGCCAACGGCAGCTGGCTCCAATAAATTATGCCCCCCAATAGGCACTAAGCTCCCTCCAACAAAAGCAATATCGCAAGCGGCGTAAAGTAAAGGCAATTCGCCCATGGTATCGCCTAAATAAATCTCAGTTTGTGTATTGACATCCCCTTTGCTACGTTTGGCAACAACAAATCCATACTGCTGACATAAAGCGGCAACACGATTAAAACGTTCAGGGTGACGCGGCACTAATACTAATAATAATTGATGCGCTTGTTTTAATTGAGAAAAAGCATCAAGCACAATTTTTTCTTCGCCTTCATGGGTACTTGCTGCAATCCAGACAGGGCGATCTATTCCCCATTGATGGCGCAAGACTGAGGCGACTTCTGAGAAATTGGGGGGGAGACGGCTATCAAATTTGATACTTCCTGTGGCTTGCACTTTAGTAGCCCCTAATTCAACAAAACGCTTGGCATCAACCTCTGTTTGAGCTGCGA
>CAYFOB010000310.1:0-615 GCA_964344525.1 uncultured Thiomargarita sp. | reverse complement strand
CATTGCCTAGCATTTGTCGTACTAAGTGGCCAATACGTTGATAACCCGCCGCAGAACCAGCCGAAAGTCTCGCATTGGCGAGTATCACGGGAATTGCTCTTTTCTGACAAGCATGCAACAAATTAGGCCATAATTCTGTTTCCATAATAATGAGCAAGCGTGGTTGCACACGCGCTAAAAAACGCGCAATTGCGCCTGGTAAATCATAGGGCAAATAAACATGCCACACACTATCGCCAAATACTTCGCGCACTCGTTGTGAACCGGTGGGTGTCATTGTTGTTACTAATATGTCGTTATTAGGATAACGGGCACGTAAAGCTTGGATGAGCGGCACTGCCGCTTGCACTTCTCCCATTGAAACGGCATGCACCCACAAATTTTGTTGGGTGGGTAACGTTTTTATGATACCAAAACGCTCTGACCAGCGTTGCCAATAGGCTGGCGCTCGCATGCCGCGCCAAAGTAAGCGCAATAGTATAAAAGGAATCAGTAAATAAAATAGAAAAGTGTAAATAAAACGCAAGGTTGTTCCAGATAATTATTGTGGTGGGTTTAAGGTATACTCCAAACGTTCAAGTTTTCGGATTATTAAAATAACTGAAATTTTAGGGT
>CAYFOB010000309.1:487-5510 GCA_964344525.1 uncultured Thiomargarita sp. | reverse complement strand
AAAACAGAAAATAATGCTTCAATTAACTTATCGCTATACACCCAAAAAGGGCAAGCTCAAGACATAACAAACTTATACGAATCATTCACGCGCCTGGGCTATGAATATGGAAAAGACTGGCAAGCGATTAAAAACATTTGGAAATATGAAGACAAGTGGCTATTGGAACTGACTGTCCCCAACCATGAAGGCGGACAAATGAATCCTGCCCTGTTGGATGGGCTTTTTCAATCTGTGTTGGCAATCGAGTATTTTTTTGCGGGACAACCGCCAAAAAATAACACCTTACTTATTCCCTTTACAATAAAATCTCTCAATCTTTTATCAACGCTAACAAAACGCTGCTATGTATACATTGATAAACAAGATATTCAAAAAAAAGGAGAAGATATTTATGCACAGTTGCGCGCTTATGATGCTAATGGAAAAAGCATTTTATTTATTGAAGATATGCACTTTAAAAAAGTGCCTACGGATTTTAACCAAATCCCAATGTATTATCTACCCATTTGGCAAGAAGAACCCATTTCTCATTTTCAAGACAAATCCAGAGAAACAGTGCTTATATTTTCTGATACAGAAGGCATGGGAAAAGCATTAGCCAAACAATTTCAAAAGCCCATTATTGTAAATACTGGAAAACAATATGCCCAAATTGACCATAACACTTATACTATAAATATCTCTGACGAGCAAAATTATCATCAAATTTTAGAGAATTTTACCAATATTCAAAAAATCTATTTTTTGTGGGCATCCTTAGATACGATAACAAACCTAAAAACCTTTGAATCTTATAAAAATAAAAGTGTTATGCCTCTGTTCAGGCTATGCAAAGCATTATCAGAGCGCAAAACCCCTCTTGAGCTAATTATTGTGACCACCCATTTACATCACGTGATTGCCAATGAGTCCCCCTTATTTCCTTACACCAGCCCTATGCTAGGCTTAGCAAATCCGTCTATATCAATTCGATGCATTGATATTGATGAGATGGCTTCAAGTCTTGCTTTGCTCATCAAAGAACAAAATACGGTTCCATTTAAAGAAATCGCCTATCGAGGAGGAAAACGCTATATCAAAACCATAGCTGCTCATCAACCTGATCAATCAATGACATTTAAGCAAAAAGGCGTCTATTTGATTATTGGTGGCATGGGAGGAATCGGTTTAGCAATCAGTCGTTTTTTAGCCAAAAACTTTAAAGCTCGACTCGTTTTGGTTGGACGAAGCACAAATAAACAACAACAGATTCAAACTCTCCAACAATTAGGGGGAGAAATACGCTATGTCACAGCCGATGTCACCAATTATGCTGACATGCAACGCGTTGTCCAAATCGCCAAACAACAATTTGGTGCCATTAATGGCGTGATTCACTCAGCATTAATACTGGCTGATGGGCAAATTAAAAATATGAGTTTTAAACAAGCCTTAGCTCCCAAATCGACAGGCAGTTTTATACTCAACCAAGTGACTTTAAATGAAGAACTAGATTTTATAGTCTTCTTTTCCTCTGTACTCTCTCTTAAAGGCAATGCGGGACAATGTAATTATGTCGCAGGTTGTGCTTTTCAGGATGCCTACGCCCATTATCTCAGACAAGTTCATCAACGCCCAGCCATCGTTATCAATTGGGGATATTGGGGAGAGGTTGGTATTGTTACCAACACGCACTTTAAAAATATTTTGAAAAATCAAGGCATTGAATCATTAAGCACTCGTGACGGCATAAATGGATTTCAAATGGCGATTTCTCGTTCCCACACTCAAATTATCATTGCTAAACTCAATGAGCACTTTAAAACAACAACGATCATCGAAAAGATTGAAAATGAAATATTACAACAAAAGCTCAATCAAGACTTAGAGCGTGGCATGTTAGAGGTGGAACAATATGGACGAAGTTTGTTACTGAAAAATTTTCAATCAATGCAGCCTGGCGAAAAATATATCAAGCCACAATTGAAGGCTCAAATAGGTGTTCTTGAAAAATATGACCGTTTGTTTGAAGCTTTGCTTGAAATACTCGAACGTAGCGGTGTTATTCGTCAGAATAATGAAGAAATTATTGTCACTGACAAAACGCGACTCACAGAAAGTAACAAAGCGCATTTGATCCAACGTTTCCCAGATAAACAAGCGCATTTTAATTTATTAGAAGCAGCACTCACCCACTTGAAAGACATCTTGACAGGCAAAATCAAAGCCACCGATGTATTATTCCCTAATTCTTCTCTGAAATTAGTAGAAGGTTTTTACCACGAAAATCGGTTTGCTGATTATTACAATCACTTAGTGGCGAAATACATCCGATATGAAATTGAAAATAGACAAGGACAACCTGTCAAAATATCGGCTCAAGTAGTATATTACTATACAGACATTTCGATGGTTTTTGCAAAATATGGTAAAAAACAATTTGCTTCTCGATATTCCTTTATGCGTTTTTCTACCTTAAATATCGAAGAAATATCAGAAGAAAAACGTGTTGAGCTGGGAAACTTTGACATTATTTTTGCCACCAACGTAGTTCACGCCACAAAAAATTTGGTCAATACCGTTTCAGAAATTAAGCGTCTTTTAAAACCAGGCGGATGTTTTCTTTTAAGTGAATTAACCTATGTGCAAGACTTTTTAACCTTAACATTTGGTTTACTTGACGGCTGGTGGTTATTTGAAGACACACAACTTCGTCTACCCCATTCTCCACTTTTGAGTCCCACGGCTTGGAAAACATTTTATATGCAAATGGGATTTGAAAATGTCAACGTCTTTGGCAATCCTTCGACTGATTTAAATAATCACAAACAATGTATTATTGTTGGATATAATAACATGTCAAATAAAGAAAGTTTGAATACCAAAGGGAAAAGTCAACACAAGAAAATAGCTCCAATTCAATATGAAAAAGGTGTGCAACGAAGTCAATTAATTAATAAAATAACGGTTTTAGTTGCAACCGCTTTAGAGGTGCCCCCCAATGAAATTAGCGTGGATGAAAAATTTTCAGAATTGGGTGTGGACTCTATATTGGGCGTTGAAACAATTAATACCATTAATAAAGAATTAAACCTAGATTTGAGCACGACAACGATTTTTGATTATCCCTCAATAAAAGAACTTTCTGAATATATTCTCAAACAATCACCAAATGTAGCCTCATTTGATGATTTAGCCAAAAAAAATCATAATGAATTAACATTTGATATATCTAAAGAAAATGAGGAAGAAATTTTTTACAACAACCCGAACAACGTAAATAATGACATTGCGATTATAGGCATATCAGGACAATTTCCAGGTGCTCGTCATTTGGATGAATTTTGGGAAAATCTGGCTTTAGGTCAAAATTCTATTTCAGAAGTTCCACCAAGTCGATGGAATATCAACCAATATTTTGATCCTGACACCACCAAACCAAATAAAACGTACTGCAAATATGGTGGCTTTTTAACAGAAATTGATCAATTTGATCCCCTGTTCTTCAATATTTCGCCCAAAGAAGCAGAGTTAATGGACCCTCAACAAAGATTATTTCTTGTGCATAGTTGGAAAGCGCTTGAAGATGCAGGGCATGTGAGTGGAGAGCGGGTGGGCATTTATGTTGGCGTTCGAACCTCTGATTATTTAACGAATATTCTTGACAATCAACAACCCTTAGATGCTCATGTCTTTATGGGGAATGATTCATCAATTTTGGCAGCCAGATTGGCTTATTACTTAAATTTGAAAGGTCCCTGTTTAGCTATTGATACTGCTTGTTCTTCTTCACTGGTAGCGATCCATTTGGCGTGTGAACAAATCAAAACGGATCAGTTTGATATGGCACTTGCTGGTGGCGTTTTTGTGATGACAACTCCCCAATTTCATATATTGACCTCAAAAACAAATATGTTATCAAAAGATGGACAATGCAAAACCTTTGACAATCATGCTAATGGATTTGTTCCAGCCGAAGGGGTGGGTGTAGTCGTTTTAAAGTCATTAGAGAAAGCGATAGAAGATGGTGATCATATCTATGGTGTCATTAAAGCCAGTGGTATTAATCAGGATGGTAAAACCAATGGCATCACTGCCCCCAGCCCCCTATCTCAAACCAATTTGGAATTAAAAATATACGAACAGGCTAACATCACCCCAGATACCATTAGCTATGTGGAAGCGCACGGTACAGGGACTAAACTAGGCGATCCCATTGAAATCGAAGCACTCACCAACGCTTACAAACAATATACCCAGAAAAAGCAATTTTGTGCCATCGGTTCTGTTAAAACCAATATTGGACATACTATTACGGCAGCTGGAGTTGCTGGATTGATCAAGGTATTATTGGCACTGAAGCACAAAAAAATTCCACCTTCAATCAATTTCAAAACTCCAAACGAACATATTAAATTTAAAGACAGCCCTTTTTATGTGCCTACTCACCTTCAAGATTGGAAAACTGAAAATGGTACCAAAAGGCGAGCAACGGTTAGTTCCTTTGGATTTAGTGGTACCAATGCACATTTAGTGATAGAAGAATATATCAACCCACCACATCAAACAGATTCACACAGTAAGCAAATTATTGTGCTATCAGCTAAAAATGAAAACCAGCTAAAAATCTATGCAAAGCAAATAGTGGATTTTATAAACGATAGGGAACCCACGAAAAATCATGTTGTAACTGAATTTGATCAAACTCAACAAGAGCTATTAAAAATAGCTGGTGATATTCTAAAAGTCAGTGACAATGAAATTGATTTCGATGAGGCGTTCAATGAATATGGTTTTGATACGGTAAGCTTGACGGAGTTAAGCCATCGACTCAATGACAAATATCAACAGTCGATAACCCCAGCCCTATTTTCTGAATACACTTCTCTAAGCGCAGTGGCACAATACTTGTGTGATCAATCTCCTACTGTAACTGATTATCGTCCATTGTCCCTTGCCGACTTTACCTACACTTTACAAGTAGGGCGCATCGCCATGGAAGAACGGTTAGCAGTCGTGGTTTCTGATTTCGATGATATGA
>CAYFOB010000309.1:0-315 GCA_964344525.1 uncultured Thiomargarita sp. | reverse complement strand
ATCTGCATATGAGCCCAAAAATCAGCCATGCCAAACTGCCAAACTTCACCCATTACTGGGAAGTAATACATCAACCCTTTTAACCCAAAGGTTTACCACACAACTGACCGGCAAGGAATTTTATTTGGCTGACCATATCATTGATAAACAAAAGATATTACCTGGGGTTGCTTATTTAGAAATGGCTCGCGTCGCAGGAGAAATAGCGGTTGAAAAAAAGATTCATAAAATCATTATAAAACTTTTCGGTAGAATGATTTTTTTGAACTATTTCAAAAGATGATTTACCGGCTTCTACTATCCTGTTTTTATCAG
>CAYFOB010000308.1:3704-5523 GCA_964344525.1 uncultured Thiomargarita sp. | reverse complement strand
TTACACATCAAAGGGTGTCACCGTCCATCCACGCTTTGTGCAAACCTAAAAATTCATTTGCCCGCTGATAATTTAGAGTTAAGTCTAAAACCCATGAATAACTACACGGATTACATTTATGAAAATACCCAAAAAAGCAATAATGCTGTTTGTTGGGCTGTTCTTTTGCAGTTTCAACGTCACAGCAGAACTTATCAGCCAAGAAACGTTTATTGAACAGATGGTTGAAAAGCATGGTTTTGATAAAGCGGATTTGACGCAATGGCTCAATAAAGCCACCGTCAAAGAAAGCATTTTAAAAGCCATGTACCGTCCCGCAGAAAAAGCGAAACCTTGGTATCAATATCGACAAATTTTTGTCAATGAAAAACGTATCAATGGAGGCGTCAAATTTTGGCAACAAAATGTTAATATACTTAAACGTGCAGAAAGCACTTATGGTGTACCCGCAGAAATTATTGTGGCTATTATTGGAGTAGAAACGCTCTATGGTAAAAATAAAGGTAATTTTAGAATCATTGATGCACTTAAAACCTTAGCGTTTCACTATCCAAAACGTGCTGACTTTTTTCGCAACGAATTGGAACATTTCTTATTGCTAACACGCGAAGAGGAAATGGACCCATTAAAGCCTAAAGGTTCTTATGCGGGTGCAATGGGCATTGGGCAATTTATTCCCAGCAGTTTTCGCAAATATGCGGTGGATTTTGATAATGACGGCAAACGCAATATTTGGACGAGTAACACAGATGCCATAGGCAGCGTTGCTAATTATTTTAACCAATTTGGCTGGAAAACGGGAGAACAAGTGATTAAAGCAAGCCAAATACGTCCTAATGCCGTGGAAAATTTACTGGCTTTAGAGTTCAAACCTCAATACACCTTGCGAGAACTCAAACAAATGGGATTGCTGTATCATGGTGATGAACCAGATAACACGCCAAGCATGTTTATAGACTTGGAAACGGAATTTGGAACGACTTATTGGTTGGGTTTTCAAAATTATTACGTGATTACCCGCTATAATCGTAGCAAACGCTATGCAATGGCTGTTTACCATTTAGCATTGGCGTTGGCTAATCGTTATAATTCGAGGTAACTGATATGAAAAATTTACTCTTTTTAGTTTTACTATTTCCTATTCAAACCCTTGCAACCTCCGTTTTAGTACCCAATCCTCCAGAAATATCGGTACCTGCTTACATCTTACTCGACTTTCACAGCAGTCAAGTGATCATGGAAAAGGACGCGGATAAGCGTATTGAGCCAGCCAGCCTGACTAAGTTGATGACAGCTTATTTAGTGTTTGAGCAACTCAAGACTAACAAAGTCAAACTCACCGATACAGTTAGAGTCAGCGAAAAAGCCTGGCGGATGGGGGGGTCGCGCATGTTTATTAAAGTTGACACCCGTGTGTCAGTAGAACTTTTGCTGCGAGGTATGATTATCCAATCAGGTAACGATGCCAGTGTCGCGCTGGCAGAATATATAGGGGGGACTGAGGACGCTTTTGTGACTTTGATGAATAAACAAGCACAAAATCTTGGCTTAGCCAATACCCATTTTATGAACAGCACCGGTTTACCTGATAAAGAACACTATAGTTCAGTTCGTGATCTTGCTCGTCTGGCACAAGCTTTGATCAGCGAATTTCCTGAATATTATCGTTGGTATTCAGAGCGTGAATTTACCTACAACAAGATTAGCCAAAAAAATCGCAATAAATTATTGTGGCAGGATTCTTCAGTAGATGGCATGAAAACGGGTTATACTCAAGCGGCGGGTTATTGTCTTGTTGCCTCAGCTAAGCGTGGCTCAA
>CAYFOB010000308.1:0-3694 GCA_964344525.1 uncultured Thiomargarita sp. | reverse complement strand
CAGTTGTTGTAGGCGCTTCTAGCCGAACAGAGAGAACACGAGAAAGTGGGGGAATGCTTGACTACGGATTTCGCTTTTTTGACACCTATCGCCCCTATCAAGCCAACCAAGTTCTCGACACAGAAAGAGTATGGCAAGGCAATGTGAATGAATTACAACTTGGCTTGAATAAGCCCTTATATGTGACCGTACCTAAAGGTCAGTATAAGCGATTGAAAGCCACTTTATTTATTGACAAACACATTATGGCTCCTGTGCTGGCTGGACAACCTTATGGCACACTGAAAATTACCTTAGGAAATGATCAGGTCATTTCAGAACGTCCCCTTGTTGCGCTCTCTCCTGTTGAAGCGGGTAATCTTTGGAATAAGTTAATAGACTCCTTTTTATTATTTTTTATTAAAAAATTATGATTGTTTACCTCAATGGTGAATTTTTGCCTCTTGAAGAGGCGCAGGTGCCAGTTTTAGATCGAGGCTTTCTTTTTGGTGACGGTGTCTATGAAGTTATCCCTGTGTATGCAGGACATCTTTTTCGGCGACAAGAACATTTGCAACGCTTAGAAAATAGCTTAAAAAACATTAAGCTAAAAAATCCACTGTCTCAAAAACAATGGTGCGAAATTTTGGAAACCTTAGTCGCCCGTAACAACAATGACGGTGATCAAGCGGTTTATTTGCAAATCACACGCGGCAGCGCCAAAAAACGTGATCATAATTTTCCTGATCATGTTGTGCCCACTGTTTTTGTGATGATTGAGCCCATTAAAACGCTGCCACCATCTACCGGTGTCAAAGCGATTACCAGCACTGATACGCGCTGGCAACGCTGTGACATCAAATCAACCGCCTTATTAGCTAACGTTTTGTTGCGTCAGCAAGCGGTTGAAGTGGGTGCAGCAGAAACGATTTTGATTCGTGATGGGTATGTGATGGAAGGCGCGGCGAGTAATGTATTTATTGTGGTTGATGGAGTACCTATCACACCGCCTAAGAGCCAATTTCTCTTATCAGGGATTACCCGCGACTTAATTCTTGAAGCGATGCAAGCGGCTCAATTTCCTTGTCGTGAAGCTAACATTCCTGAAACTCAATTACGCTCAGCGGATGAACTTTGGGTGACAAGTTCCACCCGTGAGATTTTACCAATCATTACGCTTGATGGTAAACCTGTGGGCTCAGGACAAGTTGGCCCCATTTGGTCACAAGTTTGGCAAATTTATCAAGCCTATAAACAGAAATTACGTAATCATGAGAAATGATGATTTATTTGAATTTCCCTGCGACTTTGCCATCAAAGTGATGGGAAAAACGGCTGCGGATTTTGAAAACACTGTTGTACAAATTGTGCGCGACCACTGTCAAGACATTAACACTGTTACAAAACGCGCCAGTAGTGGTGGCAAGTACCAGTCAGTCACAGTTAATATAATAGCTCAAAGCCGTACACAATTGGATGCTTTATATACAGAGTTAAGTCAGCACGAGCAAGTGAAGAAGCTGTTGTAAGTACTGAACCAGAGAGTCCAAAGCTTAGCGAAGGGCATCTACAAAATTACGGGAGTACAACGGATATCGTTCCTAAACGGATTACTTCAAAGATTAATCCGTTTAGGAACAACATCCGTTGTACTCTAACCAATCGGGAAACGCTATAGCCAGCGTGGGAACGAATTATTGAATCTGCCGCAAAGGCAAAATAAATTCTATCGCAAGTCCCTGTTTTTCCTTGCGATTATAAACACTGTATGTGCCCCCCACCTCTCCTATGAGTGAAGCCACCATTGACAATCCTAAACCCATACCTGGGGCTTCGCCTGTAAAGTATTTTTCGCCCTGATAATAAGGTGTCCACACTTCAGCCAATTGCTCTGGTGAAAGCCACAACCCATCATCACAAATTTCTAGATGAATCTTTTTAGAAACAACAGTAATGTTGATGTCTAAGCTGGGCAAATTATTTGGATGAAATTTTTTGGCGTTTGAAAACAGTTCTGTCAAAACTAATTCTATCGCCTCTGTAGAAATTGAAACAAAAATTTTATCAGGCTTTTCAATCGACTGCTGAAAAACATGAACCGATTCCATTTCCAGACTCTCTTTAACGGTGTTGATGATCAATAGAATGTCAGTAATGTTGCAGTATCCCAATTTTTTCTGAGTGCCCACAGACGTTTCCAAGTATTTGAGAATCGCCAAAATTTCAGACTGAAGACGGCTAGCGCCCCGAAAGGCTAAGTCAAGAATTTCTATTGTTTTCGCCTCCGTTTCTGGTGAAAGCCTGTTTTTCGCCAATTGAATGGCCGAAGTAATAGGTATCAGTGGCGTTCTCAATTTGTGATTAATTTGCATGTCGAAAGTCCACTTTTGCCTGCCAGCGAGAACCACATCTGTCATATTTTGCAAATGGACTAGGTATTTTTTGTCCGCCCCCATCGATATTTCTTCCTGGTCAATTTGCAACCAAAATGCTTGGGATCTCTTTGTTTCAGGACATACAACACAGCGTGGAACCAATTGACTTGCCTGTTCGGCTTCAGATTTTTCGGGAAAGTGGTAATGTTTGGTAATCAGCGCCAAGAAAGTTTCATTAATTGGTTTTTCTTCATCCTTGCTTAGATGAAGATAAGAACGAGCCTGTGAGTTAGCATAGAGTATCTGAGTATCCTGATTGAGTACCAAATAAGCCTCCTTGGACTTTTCAACAACCCACTTAAACTTGCTTTGTTCCGTTGCTAACTTGCGATAACGGTTGAGATTGGTGATGGTTCTTAACCGTATTTTTAATTCTAGGCTGTCGTAGGGCTTAGAAAGAAAGTCATCAGCACCTGCCTCAAGACCCCGCAAACGCGAATCCCGAGCATCTAAGGCGGTTAGCATGATAATGGACACTTCAGCCAAAGAAGGGGTGGCACGTAAACGTTGGCAAACTTCAAAACCATCCATTTCTGGCATCATCACATCGAGTAAAATAACATCTGGGGTGATTTGTGCCGCTTTGGTTAACGCCTCAGCCCCATTACAAGCAAAGAATAATTCATATCCCTCGCCACTTAGCAACATTTCTAACCCGTCACGCACTGATTCTTGATCATCAACAATGAGAATCGTATTTGTTTGTGTCATAGTAATCAATCCTTTCAAAAATGCACTCAATCCCGAACAAAACAGCTTATAAATCCAAACATTCTAAACCAAATTACCACTCACATTCAATCAACCAATGTCACTAACCAAAGCTTTATTAGAGCTTTTCAAATGTTTAACTTATAACGATTTGTTTTTGGACGTAGCACCTCAAATCGTTGATCAATTTCCCGATGTAATGATTCAAATTGCTGTTCCATCAATTCAAAGCGTCGATTTGTGTTTTCATGTAGCTCATCCAAGTTGCGAGTCAATTCCTCTTGTTGTGGAAGTTGCTCGGCGATGATGTCTTTGATAGTGTTTGCAATTTCAGGTTTTTGGCGCAGCAATTGTGGCAAAATTTCGATGACATATTCTTGCACTTGGGCCAAATCTTTTTCGTTTATCATGTTAAATGGTTAGTATCTGTGCAAAAGTTTTTATTATACAAGACGGGGGAGTTTTTTGTTGGGCCTCATCTTTGCCCTAAATTTTGGTGTCTCCTGTTACTAATTGATGTTACGCATCCTCGTTCACAAGTCGCAAAGCGTTGCTTTGCACTCCAAAAA
>CAYFOB010000307.1:0-5530 GCA_964344525.1 uncultured Thiomargarita sp. | reverse complement strand
AACCAATAGAAACAATTGGATCATTTTGGATTTGAAAGCTGTGCCACCCAACACAGATGCCATTGGTGCTCGAATCACTTTGAGTGCGAGAGGGAGACAATATATTAGAGAAATTAATGTTGGTAATGGATTTGCGGGTAGTAGTTCCAAACGTGTGCATTTTGGTTTGGGTAGGGCTAAGGCAATTGATTATGTGGATATTGTATGGCCCAATAGCGATAAACAGCGTTTAAAGTCTCTTTTAATCAATCAGATTTATAGTATTCAACAAGGTGAGCTATGAACTTTAAGATGAGTACAGCGACTTTATGAAAAGCAAGGAATTCAAACAGTGGCTTGCAAAACAAGGCGCTACCTTCGCGCCCGGCAAGGGCAGTCATTTAAAAGTTTATCTAAATAGTCACCAATCCGTTTTGCCAATGCATGCCACCGACTTGAAAAAAGGAACTATCGAAGCCATCAAGAAACAGCTTGGACTGAAATAGGAGTTAATTATGTGGGATTTTCCTGTTGAACTTAGCCCTGATGAGGAAGGCTTTGTTGTGACTTTTCCTGACGTACCAGAGGCGATTACTCAAGGCGATAATCGGTCAGAAGCGCTGTTGTACGCCCGAGAAGCCTTGGAAACAGCACTGGCTATGTACATCGAAGAACAACGCGATTTACCTATCCCCAGCCCAGCCAATGGTCGTCCCACAGTTTCACCTAACGCGCTGGAATGCGCCAAGCTAGGTATCTATGCTACCATGCGGGCGCAAAATGTACACAAGGCCGAACTGGCACAACGTTTACGTTGGCATATACCCCAAGTTGATCAGTTGCTTGACCTTGGAAGGACATCCTTGTTTGAGCAAATTGAGCAAGCGGCCGCGTCTCTTGGTAAGCGTGTTGAGTTGCATATTGTTTAACCGTTAATGTCAATTTAATAGATTTGCGGGTAGTAGTTCCAAACGTGTGCATTTTGGTTTGGGTAGGGCTAAGGCAATTGATTATGTTTATGGAATCTAATGCCACAAAATTAGCCTCTCTCAGTGCTGTTATTGAGCATGATTTAGCGGCTATTGTTAAGTTAGACAATCAATTAAGTCAACTATTAGAAGAATTACAAGAAGAAAATCCTTCTTATATCTCCTTGATAGAATAGACGAACTCATCAGTCGTCATATTTATCCAAACAGAAGCCGTGCCATAATCGATGCCGTTGAAGAAAAGCTTCAACGATTGGATGAAAGTCGTTTCGCACAAGAATGCGCCAAATTAGACCCTAATGAAGAAAAGGCTCTTGCAGAAGAAGGAGTTTCAGAGGAGCTGAACTAAAATTTACCAAGAGAAAACTATGAAAAAGTTATTATTTTGTTTATTATTTGTTACCAATACTGCCTTTGCTGCAGGCAGCGCATTTGTTGAGATTACCAAAGAAAGTAATGTTAATTTTTTGCATAGAGGTCCACAAGTTGATGAAAGGCTTAGGAATTTGGGTCCTTGGTTTACAGCGCTCGGCGCCGGTGGTAGTACAGGAGACATCAACAATGATGGGCTTCTTGATTTATATTTTACCAATAATCTCACCGGGACTAAAAACAGTCTTTATTTGAATAAAGGTAATCTGAAGTTTGAAGACATCGCAGAGAGCGCGGGTGTGGCTGATCTCAATGATGAGAGAAATTTTTCAACCATGAGCTTGCTTGTTGATTTGGATAACGATGGTTGGAAAGATTTATTTTTGACCCGGTTTGGTAGTAGCAAGATTTTTAAGAATCTTGGCAATGGAAAGTTTGAAGATGTGACTGAATTGTCTCAGATTCCTAGCCCGAGAAACCCTGTCACCGCTGTTGCTATAGACTTTGATCGTGATGGTGATTTGGATATTTATGTGGGGTGTTATTTTCCTGATGTTGATTTAACCAATTTGGGTAATACAAAAACTTCTATTCTTCACGATAGCTGGGAAACTGCGCGAAATGGGGGAACTAACTACTTTTTGGAAAATCAGGGAAATTTTAAATTTGTTGATATAACAGAAAAAGTCAAACTCGGTGATAAGGGATGGACATTGGCAATAGGCACGGGTGATCTTGATAAAGATGGTTGGATTGATCTTTATATGGCGAATGATTTTGGAACTGATAAGCTTTATCGTAATACAGGGAAAGGCTATTTTGAGGATGTTTCAGAATTTAGCATTGGTATTGATACCAAAAAAGGTATGAATGTTGAAATGGGGGATTATGACAATGATGGTTGGTTAGATATTTATGTCACCAACATCACTGAACCCTATCTTTATGAATGCAACATGTTATGGCGCAATAACGGAGATTTGACATTTATTGATGTTTCCAAAGTATTGGGCGTTTGTGACAGTGAATGGGGGTGGGGTGCTAAATTTATTGATTTCAACAATGATGGATTTCTTGATATCTACGTGCTAAATGGTTTTATCACAGGCAATCAAAAAGATTATATTGATATTCTGATGCCCATTATGTTGGACTATGATATTGATTTGTCAAACACTATGAATTGGCCTCCCCTTGGTGAAATGAGCTTTAGTGGTAATGAAAAAAATAGGCTGTTTAAAAATAACTGGGGAATGAGCTTTAGCAGTGTTGGCGCGAGACATTCTGTTGACAGTAATCAAGATGGGCGTGGATTAATCATTGCTGATCTCAACAACGATGGTTACCAAGATATGGTTGTGATGAGCGCAAATCAACCAGTCATCATTTACAAAAATACGGCGATTAATCGTAACAATTGGATTGATATTGCGCTCACAGGCACAAAAAGTAATAGAGATGGCATTGGTACAAAAGTCACCTTTTATAGCTACAAAGGTATTCAGTACCGAGAAACCAATGCAGGCAATGGTTTTGAGAGCCAAAGCACTATTTTGGTCCATGCAGGGTTGGGCAAATTGAAAAAAGTTTCCAGAATAGAAGTCATTTGGCCAAGTGGCACCAAACAAGTGTTTAGAAATGTGGCAGTGAATAAGCACTATAAGCTTGTTGAAGGTGGTGAATTGCAGTTTTAAGACCTGATGTTACGCACCTTCGTTCCACTCGAAGCGGAGCTTCTAGGAATGCATTCCCAAGCGCCCGCTTCACTGCCATTAAGTTAAGCGGTTTGGGAATGCCTGTCTTGAAGCTCCGCTTCGAGTGAAATAAATCCGCTTTTTCAAACAGTGGTATGAAAATTTCCGCCTTTCTACATTAGTTCTCAAAAACAACTACAGGGATTTATTATAAGAAAGGATTAAAACCCGACAGGATTTAAAACCATGAGATTAAAAATTGTTTTTGAACTCAGCGAAGAAGGAGGGTACACAGTATATGTACCTAGTCTTCCCGGTTGTATCAGTGAAGGTGATAGCAAGGAAGAAGCGCTTAAAAATATTAAGGAAGCCATTGAACTTTATTTGGAACCTCTTGAAAATGATTTGATCACTACCCCCAATACCCAAATTATGGAGGTAGCTATATGAGTAAAGTTCCAAATCTAGGATATGAGAAAGTTATTAACGCATTGCAACGAGATGGTTGGTTAATTGTTCGCCAAAAGGGAAGTCACATTCGGCTACAAAAAAAAAATTGAAACAGAAACTTTAAATATCACTGTTCCCGCACATACTCCAATAAAACGTTCAACTCTGTCGCATATTTTGAAGCAAGCACGTTTAACAGTGGAGGATTTTTTAGCCTTGTTATAGATAGCTATTTACACAAATCGCTTACCATACTTGCGTTGTGGTTAATTTTGAGCGGTGGAATCGTCATTTTCCGAATTGGCAGGTGACTGTGCTATAAATACAATAGGAATATTTTATGAAAAAAAAATATTTAGGCATTTTTTTAATCGTCTACAATTTCACGCCTTTACATGCAGGAGAATTAACAAAACCTGTATTTCAGGAAATTCGCGCCCAATCTCAGATTGATTTCCAACACGTTAATGGCGCTTTTGGCAAAAAATACATGCCTGAAACAGTTGGCAGTGGCGTAGCGCTTTTTGATTATAACAATGATGGTTTATTAGACATTTTATTTGTTAATGGGGATCAATCTGATAGTTTGAGCCTATTCAAAAATCTTGGGCAAAACGCATTTGAAGATGTAACAGCCCTGTCTGGCTTAAATCATGCGTCTTTTTATGGCATGGGGGTTGCCGTTGCAGATTATGATGGCAATGGTGATTTGGATATTTTTGTCACAACTTTGACTGAAAATGTGCTTTTCAAAAATAATGACGGAAAATTTGAAAATGTCACTGCAAAAGCGGGAGTTGCTGGCACTTCTTGGACCTCTCAACAATTTTCAGAATGGTCAACTTCTGCGGTTTGGTTTGATTATAACAAAGATGGTTGGCTTGATTTATTTGTGTGTAATTATGTTAAATGGACGCCAGAAACGGATGTTTTTGCAACCTTAGATGGAAAAAATAAATCTTATGCCACCCCTGAGTTATATGAAGGCTTGAGCAATCGCTTGTATAAAAATAATGGGAATGGCACATTTTCTGATGTGACGATGGATGCTGGGATATTTTCAACAGAAAATAAGGCGTTAGGTGTCACATTGCTTGATTATAACAATGATGGTTGGTTGGATCTCTTTGTTGCCAATGATACTCAACCCAATGCATTGTTTATCAATCAAGGCAATGGCACTTTTGAAGATGAGGGCATTCTTGCAGGTATTGCCTTTGATGACAGAGGGCTGGCTAAAGCTGGTATGGGGGTTGATGCGACTTACTTTGGTAAAAAATTGTTGGTTGCTGTGGGCAACTTTAGCAAAGAAGCTGTTTCTCTTTTTAAAAGGAGAAAACGATTTGGTTTTATTGATTATGCTGGTAGATATGGTTTGACGAGACATACGCTTCTCAGTCTCACTTTTGGTGTCAAATTTTTTGATCACAATAATAATGGGTTTCAAGATTTGTTGATTGTGAATGGTCATATTGAGCCTGATGTCGAAAAAGTGTTCAATGAAATCACTTATCAGCAATTACCCCAATTATTCATTAATCGACGTGACAGAAAATTTATTCAAGATCAAGAGGTTTTCAAACAAATTGTTCCAGAGGGCATCGTTGGAAGAGGTTTAGCTGTTGGCGATATGAATTTGGATGGCAAATTAGATGTGGTGATTTCGACAAACAACGATAAACCGCTGGTTTTAAAAAATGAGACCCATGCGGGCAATTTTATTTCGCTCAGACTAGTTGGAAAATTTCCAAACAGAGATGGTATTGGTAGCCTTGTTACCTTATCAACGGGAAAACGAGTTCAAATAAAACGAGTCACAGGCGGCGGCTCTTATCTAAGTCATAGTTCATTTCGTCAAATACATTTTGGGCTTGGCGATGCTGAACAAGTTTCTAGTCTCAAAATCGTTTGGGCTAATGGAGAAGTTTCAAAATTTAAGGATTTGTCGGCTGGAAAACATTATGTTGTGTCTCAAGAAGATAATAACTATAGCTCGATGTTCAAGTTAGTTAATTAGAATATTATGATATTTTAATAAAAATATTA
>CAYFOB010000306.1:4727-5554 GCA_964344525.1 uncultured Thiomargarita sp. | reverse complement strand
TGCTGCCATACATGATGTTGAACCCTCCGCCATCCGTGAAGTGTTTGTTGAAGTCCCCAATGTACATTGGGATGATGTGGGCGGACTCACTGACACCAAACAGCGTCTCATCGAAGCCGTTGAATGGCCCTTGCACTATCCCCATTTCTTTGAACAAGCTGGTATTCGTCCGCCCAAAGGCATATTATTGGTAGGGCCCCCAGGGTGTGGTAAAACCCTATTAGCCAAAGCCATTGCTAATGAAAGTCAGGTCAACTTCATTTCAGTTAAAGGGCCAGCTCTCCTGTCCAAATATGTTGGCGATTCAGAGCGCGGCGTACGAGAAGTTTTTCACAAAGCAAGACAAGCCGCCCCCTGTATCGTTTTTTTTGACGAATTGGACGCACTCCTACCAACACGTAGCGCAAACTCAAGCGATTCACATGTTGCCGAACGAGTACTCAGTCAATTTTTAACCGAAATGGACGGCATTGATGAATTAAAGGGCGTTTTAGTACTGGGCGCGACCAATCGCATAGATATACTTGATCCGGCTATTATTAGGCCAGGTCGTTTGGAGGATATTGTCGAGATTCCACTCCCCTCTCAGCTGGATCGCAAGGAAATTTTAGCAGTTCATCTCCGTCAGAAGCCATTAGCCCCTGACATTCATATTGATGATTTAGCACTTAAAACAGAAGGATTGAGTGGGGCTGAAATGGCCGCTGTTTGTGACAAGGCGGCATTACAGGCGGTGCGTCGAGCGGTGCGGACGCAGTCAGAACAAACAATCAAAATACTGATTGATCTTTCTGATATAATGAAAGCATTAAATGAAGTACGCCGCG
>CAYFOB010000306.1:0-4717 GCA_964344525.1 uncultured Thiomargarita sp. | reverse complement strand
AGGAATAAAATATGAGCGAACTAACCAAAGATGAGGCTGAGGTGCGAGATATGCCTTCAAAGAAACATAGCATGGCACAAACCAATTTAACAGGATTGCTTTACAACGACGAAAGATTTACAACTTTCGTTGAATTGAGTTTAGATGCGACTTCAATCGACTTAAGCCAGTTTGATCTTAAAAACAAGGATGAGCTCATACCTGATATCAGTGTTTATATTGAACCGCCTCCTGATCAGGATGAGGGTCCAGGTGATGATGAGATACGAGTGACCCAAATGCCAGATTTGGCTATTGAAGTACTTTCACCCACACAAGCCATTAATGAGCTTCTCAAGAAGATAAAAGCTTATTTTGCATTTGGGGTAAAAGCGTGTTGGCTAGTCATACCTTCTTTGGATGAAGTCCGTGTTTTCTCTCAACCACGCTCTTATAAAACTTTTGATACTCAACGAGATACTGAGGTTATTGATGAAGTGATGGATATTCATTTACCTATTCAAAAGGTGTTTAGAAGGCAAATTCAGAAGGTCACTTAGGCAATGGCAGAAGCACTCTATCTATTTTGCCTAGCCCGCACCGATCAGCTAGACAACTTTGCTGAACCTGAAATTTTCTTACACCCATTTTCAGGCATTTCAGCCGTACTCAGTCGCGTGTCCACAGAAGAATTTTGCGGGGCAGAAGCCGAAGCCCATATGCAGGAATTAGCCTGGATAACGCCCCGCGCTCATCGCCACCAACAGGTGATTGAAAAAGTGATGCGCCATTCACCCGTTTTACCCGCTCGCTTTGCAACCCTGTTTTCATCACAAGAACGTTTGGAAAATTTTTTAGCAGAGCACACAGCAGCCATTTCCAAATTTTTAACGAATATGGTTGATAAAGAAGAATGGGCCGTTAAAGGACTATTAGATCGGACGGCTGCCATTGACAAATTAGCAGCCGAACAAATCGCCCAAGCTCAGCTCTCAGAGGCGCCAGGTAAACGTTATTTTCAAGAACGCCGTATTCGCATGGCGGCTGAAAAACAAGTGAATAGTTGGCTAAAACAAGTTTGCACAGAAATTGCCGATGAACTAAAAAGCTTAGCCGTTGATTTTTCCAAACGTCAGGTACTAGACACTGAAATGGTAGTCAACTGGGCATTTTTAGTCCCCAGTCATCAAGTCACCGAATTCTGTGCCAAAATTGAACAACTCAATGTGAAGTATGCAGGATTGGTTTTTGAATATTCAGGACCTTGGCCACCTTATAGCTTTAGTTCTTCTATTGTCTGAAGCTTGGCAATTTGAACTGTGATTTATGTGATAAAAAAATCACGCTCAAAAAATCATCATAAAAATCACATAAATCACAGTTCAAATTTCTGTAGTTATCATCAGGAAAAAAAAAATGAAATACCTCCTATACGGCATCTGGGCAACACCCAAACAACCAACCGCACTCTTAGGCATTGACGAACAACCCATCACCCTGATTCACCATCAATCCCTAACTGCAGCTGTCTCCAAAATTGACCCAGCAAAACTCACAACAGAAGTCCCCCTATTACTCGCCTACAACCAAGTGATTGAATCTCTACACAACATAGAAACCACCATCCCCATGCGTTACGGTAGCCTATTTGACAACGAAACCCAAATAATCCAATGGCTTGACAAAAACCTCACACATTACAAAGAACTCCTCCAAAAACTCAATGGCTGTGTTGAAATGGGCATTCGTCTTCTGCTCCCCACGCCGCCTGAACCACCCACCATAACACGATCTGGACGAAATTACCTAACAGCCCGTCAAAACTATTACTCAGACAAAGATCAACAACAAAATCTCATCAAACAAATTAACAATCAATTTTCTGGATGTTTTCGATATACAAAACATTGTGCTGAAAACCGATATTTGTCCCTTTACTTTTTAGTACCAAAAAATCAAGTTGAAAAATTTCGTTCTCTTTTTCAAACAATGGATAAAAAGCACAAACAGCTACTTAGTGGACCATGGCCCCCTTATAATTTCGTCATCTCGGAGGAAACGTATGTACAATGAATGGATAAAAAATTTTTTTGAAAAAAAAGAGTTTAGCGATAATGAACGCTACCCAAAACTTTTTCAAATGTTGTTAGAAAGTATTCCCTCCTCAGTCATCTTTATTGATAGTGACTTGCGTATCGTTTTAGCAAACCGCAATTTTTTAGAAAAAAGTCGGTGCACCTTATCAAACACCATTGGACAGCCCTTAGAAAAAATCTTTCCCACCGTTATTCTTAACAATACCGATATTAAAAATCGCATCAAATGTGCCTTTGAAAAAAATGAACCCACGACGGGACAACGCATGAGTTATCGTGTTCCTGGGGTTTCCATGCGTATTTATTATTACAGTATCCTACCCTTTAGTTGGCAAGATTCTGTAGAAAACGTTGTCTTACTCATGGAAGATATCACTGAGCAAGTTCGCTTGAGTGAAGAAGTGCGACTGATTGAGCGACATTTAGCCAGCGTGGTTGAAAGTGCCAGCGATATTGTTCTCTCAACTGACATCCAGGGTCAAATTTTGACTTGGAATGGGGCTGCCGAAAAGCTTTCAGGTTATGCCCTCCTTGAAACAAAAGGAAAGTTTATATTTAATTATTGTTCAAAAGAACATCAACAAAATGTCAGGCTGATTTTTTCAGAGATCAAACGGGGACAAAAACCGCAAACGCTCGAATGTGATTTAATCACCAAAGATAGCAACCGGGTACCCGTTTCTTGGGTTTATTCCCCCATGAAAAATGATAATTCACAAACCATCGGCATTGTCGCGGTGGGTAGGGATCTCACCGAACAGCGTAAATTGGAGTTTCAATTGTTACGCTCACAAAAATTAGCCGCGTTGGGCGTGATGGCGGGCGGAATTGCCCATGAAATCCGTAATCCATTAGCCGTTTGTTCATCAGCCGCGCAATTTCTGATGGAAGATGATCTTGATCTCGCATTTCAAAAAGAATGCGCAGAAAAAATTCAAACGGGCATTCAACGCGCCTCTCTGATCATTGAAAACTTACTAAAATTCGCACGCCCCAGTGCCGATACCGAAATGACACAAGTTGATATAACCACCGTTCTTAAAGAAACATTAACCTTGGTTGCTAACCAAGCCAAATTGCAAAAAATTGAGATATTCTCCTCCATTCCTAAAAAAACACTCTCAGTTCACGGCATTGCCAGTTTGCTACAACAAGTCTTTGTCAACCTGCTACTCAACGCCATTAATGCCATGCCCAATGGCGGTTTCCTTGAGGTCACGCTTAACCAAACACTTACCGAGGTATCAATTAGTATTTGTGATACCGGGTGTGGTATTTCTAAAACTCAGTTAAGCCGTATCTTTGATCCCTTTTATACCACCTCTGCCGTTGGCAAAGGCACTGGATTAGGACTTTCCATTTGCTATTCGATCATCAAACAACATTTAGGTAACATTGAAGTGGAAAGCCTGAATGATCATGGGAGCACCTTTACGATCCATTTACCGCTTTTATAAAGGACTCACAAAAAATGGGAAAAAAAAACTCATTACTGATTGTTGATGATGAGCCTGATGTTTGTTGGGCATTGGAAAATATACTCAAAAAAAATGGTTTTGACCCATTACAAGCTTCAAATGGTTTTGAAGCACTCGCCTTAACAAAAGTACGAAACTTTCAACTTTTTTTATTGGACGCGAAATTGCCTGACATAGACGGATTAGAATTAGCAAAACAGATTAAAAGCATTACACCCACAACGTGTATTGTCATGGTGTCAGGTTATTTTGGAAAGGATGATTTGTTAATCAAGCAAGCTTTGGAAGAAAAAATTATTTCCGATTTCATTGTCAAACCTTTTGTGCATCAAGACATTCTTAACATGATTAAGAAATTAGGCTGCCACTGATTGTTTAAATGGCTCACTCTTTGGACGTTTTAGTCGTCCCATTGAGATTACCATTTTTGTTTCCAATCTCTCGTTCCTAAACAGATAGATACTAAATATGCGAAAATTTTCATCTTACGGACCTCCAAATACTAAATTAAATTACTACGCCCCCAGAGAGGCATTGATTCAGGATGCACTCATGCAATTGAAGGGGGAAGTTCCAGATGAAGGAGGTCATTACATGACGATTTGGGCTCCTCGTCAAACGGGCAAAAGCTGGATAATGCAAGAAGTTTCCTTAATCCTTCAGCAGGAGACACAGTTTGACGTGGTTATTTTGAGTTTGCAATATATCAATGAAGCAACTGATGTCAATCGTGTGGCTCAACTGATTGCCCAACAATTACTCAAACTATTAAATTTGGAAAAGTCTATCACCATAAACACCTTAGATGATTTTCATTTGTTGTTTGAACGGGAGGTTCTTAGTAAACCCTTGATTTTGATTTTAGATGAGTTTGATACGCTCCCAGAAGTGGCTATTAGTGGACTCGTCGGAATTTTCCGTCATATTTACAATAGTCGTCGGAATCAAGCCAACAAACCGACAGCTGAAAAAAATTACCTGTTGCATAGTCTTGCTTTAATCGGAGTTCGCGCCGTCTTGGGGGTAGAAAATGTCAAAGGTTCACCCTTTAATGTCCAACGAAGTCTACCTATTCCTAATCTCACTTTTGATGAAGTCACTTACTTATTCAATTGGTATCAACGAGATCATTCCCAATCAATTCAGCCAGAAGTGATAGAACGT
>CAYFOB010000305.1:0-5561 GCA_964344525.1 uncultured Thiomargarita sp. | reverse complement strand
TTATAAAATGGGAACTATTTCTTTGCTTGAGGCAAATAAATATCTCATGGAACTTGATGAAACCAGTAGTTTGTTTGTAACAAAAGTAATTGTACAACAGGCTATTGATAGGTTAAAATAATAAATTTGTCACAAAGCTTTAACATCATTATACCATTTCTGAAAATTCATGGTTCAGTACTTAGTCAAATTAGTTTGGGAGCAATATGTTATTTTACGTTTCCCAGCAGATGACTAAAGAAGAGAAAGAACCAACTGATAAACAAATTGAATTTTTTCATAAAAAAAGTTATATAGCTATTGGACCATTAGTAGATGAGTCAAAAACACAACAATTAAAAGAAACTTTTTCTCTGTTACAAAAACAATGGGCACAAGAACAGGGCGAATCGCTTGAAGATTATTGTCGGGTGCTCAGTCAGTGGACTAACCTGTGGAAACAACACCCATTATTTGAGGCTCAAATTCATCATGCTGACATCACAGCGATTGCTCGCCAATTACAAATGAGCAGGTGAGTGTAGCGCCTGGCGAACGCTTTAATACGGATGAATTTCCATTAATTCAATCATAGGGCATTGGTTATGAGCTTTAAAATCAGTATGTTTTCTGGCAGTACCGATTTAGATGAGGCTTTAACGCTCTTAGCTCAAACGGCGATGGGACTGCCAAGAGATTGCAACACCTTAACTTTAGAGCAAGCGCATGAATATTATTGCTCTGAAGAGGGTTATGATCAGGTGTTACAAACGGCAAAACGTTTCCAAATTAATCCCAACATTTTACCAAAGCAGCCACAATTGGATCGTTTGTTTCGAGATGAATTGTTGTCTCGAAAAGCACTCCGCACTCATGCGGCACGCAATGTTTACAATAGTGGCAAAGTTGCTTTATGGCAAGCACTTTGGCAACCTTTTAAAGATAAATTGTTGCCTAATCAAACTTTGCTACAAGCAATGACAGATTTTACTGCCTTAAATACTTCAGATGTTCAAAGTAGTGTCAATTGGTTGGTACAGCAATTAGAGACGATGGGGTTTGCCATCAAGCATGTGACCAATAACAAACATTCTCCCATCCTTTTTGCTCATCGTGCGGCTATGGGTATGCAAGGACATGTTGTTCTTTATGGACATTATGATACTGTTAAACCTCAACCAGAGCGTTGGGACACTAATCCTTTACAACTGACCCTAAAAAATAACCGGCTTTATGGGTGTGGTATTGGCGACAATAAAGGACCATTAACGGTGCGTTTACAAACCATTGCGAACATGGACAAAACACCAGCGTTAACTTGGATTATTCAAGGTGAAGAAGAAATTGGCTCGCCTTTTGCCCATCAACAATTTCCAGCACTGTTACAAGGAATCAATGCAACACTGTGGTTAGAAGAAACAGGCTATCATGAAAACGATGGAACACAACGGATGTTGGTGCGTGTTATAGGCAATGAAGGGAGCTTGCCACCGGATCGCTTTTTGTGGACTTTGATAGAATCTTTGGCACAAGATGCCGCACTTTGGCATGTTGGCTATTGGGTTGAAAGTCGTGGTTTGAACAAAGATTTTTTTGATAATGGTTGCCCTTTCAATAAACAATTGCCCACTGGCGCACGGTATTTAGCGATAGGTATCAATGATCCCCGTTCTGGGATTCATAAACCTAATGAGTCCATACCTGCCTGGACGATACGCTTACATCAACAACAACTGGGCACTGTGTTTGATTGGGTTGATAAAATTGCGACAAAGGAATAAAAAATATGCAGGATGGCATTCCCTTACTCAATCAACTGCAATTACAAAATTTAGTCGAACGGCTCTCGCTTCCCACTGTGCCACTCGATTTGAGTTATTTGACGCAAGTGCAGTGGGCTTATTTGTGCCATTCTGTGTTTCATAATCTCTATTTATTGGCAGGTGATGGGGCACCATTAACAGCGCAAGATTCATTAAATAGCATTTTAGCCAATCAGGGCGGCCCTTGTCATGTACAAACGGTTGGTTTTTTAAGCTTATTGCGCGGCTTAGGTTTTCATGCTCATTTGGTGGCAGCCACCAGAAGCGATTTATTTTTCACCCTCTCAACAAACCCTTTTTTCGTTACCAGATTATTATTACGATCACAGTGAAGCGGGTAAAACACATCTATTTACACCTTTTCGTTGGTTAAAACGCCCTGAAGCTGGGCAAACAGTGCGCGATCAATTGCTCGCTTATCTGCAAACCGCTTTAGGGATTTCTAGCGGTAAATCAGTGAGTCGTCCACTTTTATTAAGTACTGAACCATGAATTTTCAGGTATTTTGGAGTCCAAAGCAGCGCTTTGGAAACCCATGCCCAAAGCGCTGCTTTGGACTCCAAAATGTGTGAAAACTTGTGAACGGGTACTTACGTCCTGATTTTGTTCCCTATTCTTCGGTGCTACGTGGTGGTAACACGGCTTTTTTTGATATTGATGTCTTTCTCGCTCATACTTATCCAAGCGTTACCATTGATCAAATTACCAGCCGTCGTTCGGATATGTTAGGCGCTGCGATATTACAAAAAAGTTATCCAGCAGGTTGTTATGCTGTCAATGTACCTTTACAACATAATCGGCAACCTGCAGACAATAGTGCCGGTTTTAAAGCTGGACAATTGAATAGTGAATGTCTTTGGAAAAGCTTGATCAGCGAAATATTAGGTGTTGTCTTAATGCGCAGTATTTTGTCTGACAATACAACAATACTCAAAAAAAAATTGCTGGAAAGGAGTCTTTGTCTGCAAAACAATATCCAAATGGCAGGCTGCTATTTGCAACGTATCCAACAACAGCTCAAAACGGACACTTGGTGGCATTCAGACGAAGCAATTATGCAATTATTGGAAACCTTGCTGAATGAACTAGCAACACTATTGCGCTTGTACCAACAACCCACCGGTTCAAACCAAACCAGTTTATTGACACGTTTACAAAATTATGTGACTAATCCACAATTGATTGAACAATTAAATGCTGAATTGGCAAAAATCAAGCCTGCTGTATGGTTAAAAGAAATGCAGGACATTTTTCAATCCCAGGAAAATATAGCGTGCCCCAATTGACTACAATTTCGGTAAATCGCTCATTCCCAAAACAACTCTTTTTTTTGATTTTCCGTTTTATAAACAAATGACAAAAAACGAAGACACCTCAAATACCCAGTGGCACAAACTGTTGGGAAAATTACTTAAAGATTTACTTTCACCGGTTGATCTTGACGTTTTTACTGAGTTTCCGCTGATGACCGAATCTCCAAAAGTAGATGTTTTATTGGTGCGGCGAAAAACGCCTCAATGGACAGAGGAACAACTGGCTTTATTGCCCGACGGCATTAGGGACACAACAGCAACAGATATTATCATAGAATTTAAATACACAGAATCACTAAATGATGAGGCGATTGAACAAACTTTGGGCTATAATCATTGGTATAAACAACGCAAAAACGTTATTCAAGAAAATGTCAAATGCTTTTTATTAAGTTCCAAACAACCACAAAAAAGCACTCTCAAAAAACTGGGTTATCGAAACACTGAATTAAAAGGTGTTTATCGCAGTCAATTTCGGCTGATTAGAAAAGTGACTTTACTGTCTTTAAATGAGCTAGCAAATGAGCCACATAATGCCTACGTTAAATGCTTTGCTAGCCACCGCCAAGAAAAAGAAAAAGCATTTGAAATGTTGGAAAAAAACAATTTCAAATCGTTAGCAAACCCATTAAGATACTTCATTAGTGGGTTAAAAGGTTTTTGGTTTACCTTAGAAGGAGACAAGATGAAACTTGAAGTCACAGAAGAACAAATTGCAGAGATGGGTAAAAGATGGGGTGAAACTTATCTTTCCAGTTTGCCCACTGAGGAAGTTTTGAGTCACTATGATCCACAAGAAGTTTTGAGCCATTATGATCCACAAGAAGTTTTGAGCCATTATGATCCACAAGAAGTTTTGAGTCACTATGATCCACAAGAAGTTTTGAGTCACTATGATTCGCAACAAGTTTTGGCTGGCTTAAGTCCACAACAAATTGAAGAATTGAAAAAATTACTTCAAAAATAAAGGAAGTCAAACTACAACGCATTTTAACCAATAAACATGACTAAAACTTCACGACGCCCTGTCTTAGCCGTCATTGGTAACGCGGGTACCTTACCATTCCAAGTGACAGCAACTGCCAAAAAACTCGGCTGCTTGGCAATTGATGCGGGATTTCGTTTAGTGACAGGCGGTTTAGATGGCATAATGGAAGCCGTCAGCAAAGGTGCCCACGATTCCGCACACTATCAAGAAGGCCTGGTTTTAGGTATTATTCCACACTATGCCCCAAGTCAAGCTAACCGGTGGGTAGATATTGTCATTCCTACTGGCATGCAAATGGGACGTAATATTTTAGTAGTTGCCAGTGCCGATGTGGTTATTGCAATCGGTGGCGGCTCTGGCACCCTAAGTGAAATCGCCTTGGCATGGCAATTAAATAAACCGATTATTGGATTGAGCGACATTGAAGGCTGGGGAGAAAAATTATCGGGGCAAGTATTAGATGAACGCCATAATCAACCCATTTTGTCAGCCAAAACACCAGAAGAGGCGATACAAATTGCGTTAAAGTTATTGGAACAACCAAGAACAGAACCAGGAAATATTGGCAGTGGATGGATTAAATAAATCTTCATGAAAATATTAGCAACTTTAGGTGACTTTAGTCGAGAACACGGGCAATTAGTATTAGTTGATTTATTACAAGAAACTTGGGAAATCGTGTTAGATTATTTACCGCCTTCCCATTTACGAGTATCTGGCAAAGGATTTACTGGCGCAGTTTGGACAGCGCAGCCTGGCATTTCAGATTTATTAGTTTGTGGATACGCAGCGGTGTTTCGAGTTAATCCAAATCGTTGGTGTGTCACCGATATTTTGCATCGCCCTGATATGAATGATTTGCATCATCTTGCTATTGCAAACGAACAGTTGTATATTGCGAACACTGGTTTAGATAGAATTGATTGTTACCAGATGAATGGTGATTATTTGGGCGCTTATGATTTGATTCCGGCTTGGTTGGGGCATCAACGACAAACAGAATCGCAAGCCTCACCAATTGGGCCTTACACATTTGTGTGGCATTGAGGTATCCATCACTTTTACGTTGCCTGATTTGAATACCATTGAAATCACGATCAATCGTCAACATATTATTCATGTTGATTTTCCTATGTTAGGTAAAATTGATGCGGCAATTTTCATATATAACCGTTAATCAACATGAAAATTACCGCGCCTGCTCACAAGGGCAATTTCCTTTAGTGGTGTTTAGGAAATTGCTCTCATCATCATTGCTTCACCATATCCCCAAAATCCTTCGTGGCTTGATACATAGCCGCTTTCTCCATAAAGTCGCGGAAACAAGGGCTTTCATCCATCGCGGCCCTGATCGCACGCTCGTAGTCCTGCCAATGATTTAGTGGCAGTCCGCAAGCTGTGCCGTTTGGTGATTCGCAGTAATCTCCAATTACATCGGACAAGTCGCGTTCGTGGTCA
>CAYFOB010000304.1:0-5587 GCA_964344525.1 uncultured Thiomargarita sp. | reverse complement strand
TAAACTTTAGTTTGGACTTCGAGCAGACAAAATCTGAATCCAAAGTGTTATTTTTGGAGAAGGCTAACTTGTGTTGTCCACCCCCCAGTTTTTACTTCCTTCGTTTCAGCTAATTGTCCCTTAGTACATGGACCATAAGCCACATATTGAGTGGCTGGACCAATCAAAAACACTTTTTCATCAGTGAGCGCACTACCGCTAGCGATCACAAATAAGGCATTAACACCGCTTGCTTTAGCAATATCGTTGTGTTTTTCACTGCCTTTGCCAAAATAAACTATTGGGGCAGCATCATTTGGGCCTTTCACCAAAATAAAATTCACCTGCATAATTTTCTCCTTAACAACAACAAAAATATTTTTTATCTTGCTATAATTAAACGTATTATAATAGTACAAATTTGTTTAAATTTAAAAAGGTAAATATATATGTTAAAACGCAAAGCTGCAGCTGAGGTTTTTGCATCACAGGATGAAATGCTTGAGGAAGAGTTAGCGCCCTCGCTCGAGGAAGAAGACACGTTTTTTCAAAAAGAGACAAATCAGGATATCACCAACATGAGCAACGAAATTGTTGTGGGAAAAAAACAAGTAGAAAAGCCGCGTGCCTTTCAGGCAAAACGCCCCGCCCCAAAAATGCCTCCCAAAAAAACATCAAACAAAATACCACAGGGCAAGCTTGTTACCTCCGAGGAGCTGCAATTAGAAAAAGAACCAATATCAGTGCGTGAAACAGGTTTTGGGTGGTGGAAAAGAGTTATTGTCCCCCCCAATGCGCATGTGGTTCATACACGCATTGGACGCGATGAGCCAATGACTTTAGGTTTGGGGAAATCTTTTCGCTATAACCCCAACACTGATGCCTATTTGGTTGTACCTGCGGCTATGCAAACTATTGGTATCGTTGCAAGATGTATCACTCAAGAAAAGCAGGGTATCAATATTTTGGCTTATTTGCAATGGCAAATTTCTGATTTTTCAATCGCCTATCGCAAATTAGATTTTTCTGATAATCGTGATCCCCTGGGCATTGTTAATGCCCAACTCCGTGAGCAAGCTGAGGCGGCGATCAAGGATAAGATTGCCACAATGAGTGTGGAGGATGTATTAACTGATAAAGCGCCCATTATTGAGGAGCTCACAAAGCGCCTCGAAGCTGTGACTGAGGGGCGTGAGACAGGGACAGAAGGTTTGGGCATCAAAATTGTGACTGTTCAGATTAGAGAGGCCATTGTCAGTTCACAAAAATTGTGGCAAGATTTACAAGCCCCTTTTCGCCATCAACAGGAAAAAACAGCCCATATTAGTCAATTGGCAATGGAAAATGAAGTTCACTGCCAGTCGCTTGAAAGTCGTCAATTAACAGAAACCCGTGAAACTGAAACCATCGCAGAAATTGAGCGCGTCAAACAAGGCAAACAAACTGAGACGCTTACGCTCAAGTTAGCCGAGGAATCCATCCGCTCACGCTCAGAACAGGAAGCCACCCAGCAAAAAATTCAGCTTGAAGAGCAAATCACTTTAGCCAAGCAAGCCTCAAAATTGCGAATCCAAGCACAAGAACAGGAAACAGCCCAACAAACTATTCAACTTGAAGAACAAACCACGACAACCAAGCAAGCCACAGAGCAACGATTACAAGTACAACAAACACGTTTGGCGCATGAGAGTGAATTAACAGCATTACAACAATCCCATGCTAGGCGCTTAGAAACGACTCAATTGGAGAATGAGGCAAATAATAACCAAAAAACGTTGCAGACAGAACAGGCGTTACATGCGATAGCTGAAGAAAATCGCTTGGATGAAGCCAAAATGCAGGCTGAGCTGAAGCGGCTTGAGCAGGAAACGGCAATCAAAAAGCAGGCTGCAGCACTTAAATTACTCATTCAAGAACAAGATGATTTGCTTGAAGCTAAGGCATTGGAAGCGCGTTTGACGCGCCAACAAAAAACGCATCAAATTGAAATGGAATTAGAAGAAGCCAGCAATCAGGTGAAAATGGCACTGCAAGAAAAAGAAATAAATATTTTGCGTGTCATGCAGGAGGTTCGCAATTTGACAAATGAGTCCGATTTGTTAAGACGGCTCATTGACAAATCAGCCGACATTGCGGCTGAAATGCCAGATATTCAAGAACTGAAAGTGCTACAAACCAGCAACGGTGATATGAATTTTGATGGTTTTTCAGCTTTTGTGGCAAAATTGTTGGCAGTTGCTGAAAACTTAGGCATTCCATTGAAACACACATGATGACTCTATCAACCACATGGCTGCTGCACCGATGATAGTGCCTTGTTTGACAGGGTGTTCAGCCATTTCAATTACAACCAAATTACCTCAATCTGTTTACCAGCAACCTCATGCTGTTCTCGTTTGCCAACGGATTTCCAATCCTTAATATTCCTGCGACTAAAAATTATCAGCCAGCCACTATCGAGACTTAGCCGTTCCAAATAATCGACCAATTGTGTTTTGCCCTCGTTTAAAGCATTTTTGCTATTGCGTTTTAGCTCAAATGCAAATCGTTCGTCCGCAAAGTCAATACACAAATCCAAACGTCCCAATCCTGCCGCATATTCTCGGCTAATGCGCCCCCCACTATTAACAATCCTTTGCAACCACGCCATAAATAACAAATGATGAGCGGCTTCCGTGTAGGTTTTTCGTTTAGTCACCATTTCACTGTGTTCTTTGTAAAATTCAATGTAAGCCTTGAGGAGTTTTTCAATATCCAACTGTCCATTAGGTTTCACATACCATTGTGGGTTTTGCCCCAGCATATCTTGATGATAAACGGTTAGCTCACGGGGAATAACTTCACGATAAATAGGATTGGCAATTTCCAATCCCTGCTTGCCAGCGTGGACTAAACCCAAATCTATTAAGTACTGCCGATCTTCATTTAAATCGTTACGTTCATCCTCCAAAGTCGCATTGTTTGATTCTCCAATCAAAATCGACTCAATAATCGCTGCCACCCTGGGCTCAGTCAGCTTATCTGCTAACTGATCCAAATGCACATCACGTCTCTGAATCAAAATTTCGACCATTTCATCCACATCCGCCTTAGTCACCGTTTTTTCCCATGGAATCGCATGCTCATCAAAACACAATTCTCGCCCCAAGGCATTGACTAGCCAAGGTTGTCCCTGAGTCAGAGAATAAATCTGTTGCAAGGCAGCCTCGTCAAAAGCCTGACCAGTTGCTTGTGTATGTTGTGCGTACAATTCTTTAACTTGTTTCTGAGTGAAATTTGCCAAACGAATGGATTTGTCTTTAACATTAAAGGCAGAGCCACCTATGACATAACGTTGACTGCTATCAGAATAAATTCGGTAATCACGAATGTCGCGCAAACCTATTAGACATAAAGCCTGAGGAAAGGCGCGTGGGCGTTTGGTATAACCAGCACGTAATTGACGCAAGACTGAAATTAGCCCATCTCCAATCAAACTATCCACTTCATCCATTAACAGCACCAAGGGTTTGGGTAATTCCAAGCACCAGTTAATTAAAAAATTGGAAAAACCATTGGCTGTGTCTTCAAAACATTGTGGGGAAGGTTGAAATTCAGACGGTAAAGAAATTTTTGCATTCATTTTAAATTCATTCACAATCGTTTGATTGATCTGAATTATTTGATTACGCCAAGCTTGAGCTGATTCCACATTCACATACAGGGCAATATACTTTCCCTCCTGATTCAATTGTTCTTCCAATTGTAGCATGAGGGTGGTTTTGCCAGTTTGACGTGGTGCATGTAAAATGAAATAGCGTTCAGCATCAATCAGTTTTTTTAGATTGCTGAAGTCAGTCGTCGCAAGCATATAATGTTTATCTGGGACACAAGGTCCGGCAGTATTGAAGAATTTTTTCATCATAGCGCCCTGTTTGAATATTTTTGTATTTTAAACCAGCTTTTCCAAAATTTCTGAAAACTTAGGCATATCATTGAAACACACAAAAAACGATGAAAAACTCACATGATGTCACACTGATTGGCGCTATTAAAGGTGAGCCTATCTACACTGAACAGCAAATTGAGCAATTGCTACTCAGCCCTCAAAAGGATTTAGGTTATGGCAACACATTCACCGGGCGCCCCAGCACCCGCCTGCATTCAAATAATGAACATTTGCTCAAAATCAAATCAACAATCCATTTGGATCACAAAGCTTCTGTACGTTGGGCGACTCAAGCTTTGCAAAAAGAACAGCAATTGCAGATACACCATCCTGCTAAAACGTGGTTTGTGGCACAAGAGATCAATGCTGAAACTGCCTTAATAGGCAATATTTGTCCCCTACTGACTCCCCTGCATACAATATTGGCGCAATGCGCTCAAATCGAAATTTGCCTTGGCTATTTAAAAGCCTTGTTTCAACATTATTTTAGGGCAGCCGAGGCTCATGGGCAACGTTTGGATGAAGGCTTTTCCAATTTTGGTGTTAGTGATGATGGTGCTTTGTACTATTTGGATGATGATCTTTATAGATGGGATCGTTTTGTGACTTGTGGACAAATGTTGGGGGTGTACATTCGTTCTCTATCATGGCTCACTCCAGCATTAGGGGAACGTTTGGGCAATATGCTCCATAAGCTGATACTCGCATATTTTGATGATCCGCAATATCTCATGGTTTTGGCTGAACAATTACGAGACGTATTTCTGTCTGAACAACAACGTACCATTGCTATACCGTTGATTAATGCCTTAAATAATCGACCAACTGTCGTTCCCACCCCAGTCAAAGTTGGACAAAACACCCGATATATGGCTTTATTAGCAGATATTCATGCTAACTTGCCTGCGTTAGAAGTTGTGCTTGATTTTCTTGAACAAAAGGGTATTGAGCAAGGTATTGTGTTAGGTGATATAGTCGGTTATGGCCCCCATCCAGCCGCATGTATTGAGCGTGTTCAAGCCATGAAAAATTTTTTCATTATAAAAGGTAACCACGATCATGCGCTGGCAACGGGGCATCTCCGTAAAGGTTTATCAAAAACGGCACGATGGGCATTGGATTGGAGTTTAAATCGCGTCAGTGATGAACAAAAAAAATGGTTGTTGGAACTCCCCCCGGTGTTACATAACCAAGATTGGCTCGCGCTACATGGGGCGCCAGTAGATCCCACTTTTTTTAATGCTTATGTGTATGAAATGTCTTATGAAAACAACCTCAACGTACTGCAAAAAAAAGCTATCCCCTTATGTTTTCATGGTCACACCCATTTGCCCGGTGTTTATGGTCGCATACGAGAAAATTATGATGTGCATAAGACAACTGAAAATATTGCTTTGGATCAATTTGCCCATGTATTGTTATGTCCCGGCTCAATAGGGCAACCACGCAATAAACAAGCAGGCGCCCAGTTTGCGATTTATGATCAAGAGCAAAAGACGGTTCAATTTTACTGTTTGGCTTATAATCAGCAAAAAACGATACAAGACATGCAAGCAGCAAAATTTCCAGGTTTTTTGATTAAATTTATGATGGATAGGTACTAGAGTTGTCCCTAAATAATTTTTCCCGACAGATTCTTATGATTTATGTGATTGATTTGAGGAAAAAATCCGCATTAGC
>CAYFOB010000303.1:0-5676 GCA_964344525.1 uncultured Thiomargarita sp. | reverse complement strand
CAGGAAACCAGGCACCTGCAATTTTTCCCATCGTATCCTGCCCCGCAGCCACAATAACCACCGCCAAGCAAACCAGCCAGTTACATCCCATACCCCTCGCAAATGCCTCCCAAAAGGAAAGATGTGCTTTTTTATAGGCTATGGCAACTGCTTGGGCCCCTATTTGGCTTCCATGCCCCTCCCAAATGTTTGTGGTGTACATCATCCAAAGGAGGAATAATGCCCCAATAAAATTACCAATATAGACAAGGGTCCAATTGTTTAAAACCTGATTGGTCGTCAAATTTCCATTGAGCCATCCCATAGAAAGAAGACAGTTGCCAGTAAAAAGGTCCGATCCTGCTACAAGTACAAGGACAAGAGCAATACCGAACACACATCCCCCAATAAAACTGCTAAATCCAACCCCAAAATATCCCACCATGTCATGAGTAACGGTTGTCATTAGTTGGGCAGCAAAGGCAATATAAGCCCCAGCCAAAAAAGATGAGACGATGACCTTGGCAACCGGCATTTTAACTTTGTAATCACCAACACCAATAAATGCTTGGGCTGTTTCAGCAGGGGTTAGGAAATTTTTTGACATTCTTTAACCTCATAAATAATGTTTATCTATAAAATAAGTTGTGTACTCTTGTACCAAAATTGTCTTGAAATTGTCAAGTACAGTCTAAATATAAATTTTTTTTATAGTATTATAAAAATACAATTCAGACAACCCGACTTTCCACCCGCACCCTCGCCAAATCATACAACTGCAACAACTTTTCATCTTCATACAACACAGTTTCCGGCATTTTTTCAGCCATTTCTATAATGGTTTGATAATCCGTCTGTGCCCACGCATTTTTGAAACCCGCTCGCATCACTTCTAAGCGAAATTCTTTTAAGCGCTTTTTGCTATGGCAATATTGTTTAAATTCACGTTGCAAATGGTTATCGCGAATTTTTTCTAAGTCTTGCGCCTTATTCGGATCAGGCACATACCAACGCTCTGCGGCGCGTTGTTGTAACAATGGATCATCTTTTTCAAGGTTGCGACAGTCTTTAAAATAACGGGACAAATAACTGTGAATTTGACTGGGCACCGTGTTTGTTCCATCGTATTTTAAAAAGTTAAACTCGAGCAGCGCGTCTAACTCTGGCATGAGTTCATATTTTTTCCATCCCGCGCCGATGAGTTTAGTAAATTCGGGATGAATCTCTTGGCGCGTTGAAGGACGTTTTTTCAGAAAAAGGCGTAACCAATCAATCGCACTACGCTCATCAGAGACAAAAAGTTCCAATTGTGGTGGGGATTTTGCCCGTTTTCGTTTTTGTTCATACTCTTCAGATTGTTCTAGTAGAAAAATCATGCCATCTCTTTCTTGAAAATGTTCTCGTAAACCGGCTTGAAATTGTTGACTAGACAACGGCACCAAATAGCCATGACTAATAAAATAGGCGATGGTACGATCATATAAAATGCGGGGTTCTCTTTCTGCAATAAATTCAAGTTCATCGCCTTTCGTTTTGGTGATGGGCAAATATTTTAAATGGCTACGGACAAATTCCCAAACACCTGCTTCGCTACCCGCCGCTTTTTCAAAACGCTCTTCTAACCCACCGTTAGGCTTGTAGGCAGAAATAATCAAATCTTGTTTAACCGCCGTGGTGGTAGTAACGGCTTTAAAACTCCCTTGTTTTTTATCCAAGGCGGAAAGATTGGCGATGATAAATCCCACTTCTTGTAAGGCTGTTTGTAGCGTATTCCACACACTGGCTTGGGTATTAGAAAATTCAATCGTCATCCAACGCCCTGGTTTAAGAATACGGAAAGCTTCCTTAAAACACGCCACCATTAAGGCGCGATAATCGTCTAATTTTTTACCTTGGGTTTTGTTGACAATGGCTTCCTGCTGGTTATTGGTGAAGATTTTTAGCCAAGATTCCCAAAGAAAATTGAGTTCTGAATACATCAGATTAGAACCAAAAGGGGGATCAAGAAAAATGTAATCGATTGAATGATCAGGAAACTGAAATTCTGATGAAGATTGACATGTCACAACATTTTGCCCCGTTAATGGTGCAATCGCCTCACTAAACAATTTGACTTTTTTGTGGCTTAAGGCTTCAATAATGTTTTTCTCAACAGGTAAAGCGCTAATATACAAAGTGCCTGATTGATAACCTGTCAAAATAGGCTTTTTTCCACCACTTTTAAAAATCAAACGACTCATCAATGTGCTATGCGTCAAATTATAAGAAGAAACCAGTAATCGTAATAGCGCCATAATTCGACGATTTGCGCTTGATTTTGAAGCCAGCGCAGTTAATATCCACAAATTCCGCTTCGTATAAAAACGATGTACATGCGTGATGCCATGAGAACCGATGGGTTGACGAGTATTGTATCCATCTGGTAACGCATCCATCGGAAACCAATAGGGAATCTCACTTTGCTCAATTTTTGACAACAAAGCCAAATCAAACACATCCGGCTTTTTTTCAAAACGTTTTTTGCCGATTGAATAATTAATCAGCACAGGCACTTGTTTCGCTTGCCGTACCGTTTCAGCAATCGCCTGATCAAAAACTAAAACCCACGCCCTTTCCAAATTGCGCTTAGTCAGCTCAGCTGAACAATGAGGACACGCAAATTTTTCCTTGACTTTTCCAGCTTCCACAGCGGCTTCCCAAAAAACGATTTCACCGGCACATTCTGAACAAACAAAGACATCTGACCATACAGTGTAATTAATTCGCCCTAAAATGATCCAAGCTGGACAATCCATTTCACCTAAAACGACTTTTTGTATTTTTGTCACATCTACTTGATTAGTGCAACTATGCAAAGTGTGATACATCCACCCACATTCTGCCTCAACTTCTTGCAAAATCCGCTGCGCTTCCTGCTCAAAAGCAATCACATCAACTGGCGTATTGTAATTATAAGCAATAAAGGTTGCCGCAGGAGACAAATCATTTAAAACAGCGCGTCGTGCGCCCAATTTAGAAAAAAACGCATCTTGGTGCAAAATCGTCCCATCAGCCAACACCCGATATCCTAAACGCTCAACCGCCCGTTGATCACCACACAATTGCGCCGCTACCCCTGTCATACCAGTACCACAAAAACCATCAAACACAATATCACCGGGCTTTGTATAGTGTAAAATATAACGCATAATGGCTTTGTGTGGCACTTTAGTATGATAAGAATGGGCGTTATAAATGGGATCATTCTTACCTTCACTGACATCTGCCGCAAACGGTTCACGATGATAACTATTATTGGCTGCCCACTCTTTGATAAAATCCGACAACCAAGGATTTGGACAAGCAGTGTAATAAGGAGGATCAGACAAAGCCAAAATAGCCTCATCAGTCGCCAATGGAAACCCAGCCATTTTTCTAAAATCGGGTTGTTGAAGTTTTTCACGGAGTCGCTCTAAAAAATAGGTGCGACGGGCATCATCATTTTCAAAGCTAACACCTAAACAAGTCATTGGCTGAGTGCTTGCAGGATTATTGATTAAATTTAAGGTTTTCATTGGAATCTCATGGCGCCTTTTCGTTCCAGGCTAAAATTGTGACGGTGTCAAGTATATACTATAATAACTGCGGTTTGCGAAAATAACTACAAGGATTACTTTTAAAAAAGGATAAGTCAAAAGCAGGCGCACAGTTTCGAGTTACGCAACCTCGTTCACAAGCGACGTGGAAAGAAAAGCAGTTATCCTTTTTTAAAATCAGAAAACTTGAACGTCTGGAGTATATTCCATGAAACAACCTACCAATTGGGCAATAGAAACATTAGTCCCAGAAGAAGTTTACACAGATCGTCAAGAATTTATTGACTATTTCTATCAATATGCCCTAAAAGCGGCCACACGCCGAAGCGGTTCCACCGTTTTGCTGGGACAACGTCGAATGGGTAAAACCGAAATTTTCAAGCGTGTGGTCAACCGACTGTTTTTTGAACAAGATTATCAAACCCCCGAAGCAGTTGTGCCAGTTTACTATAGTTTTCCTGACCATTTCAAAGATAAATGGGATTTTGCGCTGAAATATGCGGAAAATTTTTTACGTTGGTATGCCGCCTTTCGCTTGCGTGATACAACACTGCTATCAACTAAAATTTCAGAGCGTCATAAGCTGATAGAAATGATTCGTAATAACGATCTTTTTAGTGAGACGTTCAAATCGACAATCAACCTGATCGAAGGAATTGTCAAAAAAGATGTAACCATGCCAGAAGAATGGGCACTTTGGCAACCACGCCGGGTAGCGGCTTATGACAATAGCACCATAGTCGTTTTTTTAGACGAATTTCAAAACACCCGCCTGCCCCATTACAACTTTGATATTGTTGGTTACATGCAAGAAGCGGTTGAATCGCCCACTTGCCCCCACTTTGTGACAGGTTCTGCGATGAGCATTCTTGCCCGAGAAATTTTGGGGCGAGGCGCACTGTTTGGGCGTTTTGAAAGTCATCCAATTGAACCATTAACAGGCTATTGGGGTACAGAACTCACACGCAAAGCCGCAAAATATCATCAAGCCAATGTGGAGGAAGAAACTGCACCTATTGTTGCAGAACGTTGCGGTGGGAACCCATTTTATATCACAGCTGTTGTCAAACAAGCCGCTAAACAAGGTATCGCCCTATCTGATGAAGAAAATCTCAATCGTATTTTAGCTGTTGATCTCTCATCAGGCTTCATTTGGGCGGAATTAAATGATCAAGTCACAAAATGGATAGAACGTATTAATGACTATGGCATTACTAAATGGATTTTATACCTCTCTGCGCTGGAAGAAGGAGAACGTTTAAATTTGGAACGGATTCAACAGGCACTTTTAGAAAAGGAGAATAAACACGTTACTCTTGAAAAAATTCAGGAAGTTTTGATCAAATTGTCTCGCGGTGATTTGCTGACATTTATGGAACTGGGGCGCTGGTTTAAAAAGGTGGATGATCCCATTTTGTTGGAATTTTTGAAGGTTTGGGGACGGATTGAAGTCCAAGGGCATGATAGTGGGGAAGTTCGAGACGATTTACGGCAAAAATACAAGCATATCAAACGGCAATTTTCTGAACTCACCGGCTATTTAGCAGAAGTTTTTATGGCGCAAGTACTGCTCAACGCGCAGCGACAAAGTTTGCCAGGGCAATATTTTCATCACGATCACGAAATTACAATGCCTGATTTTACTTATGTCAGGTTGAGAGAAAGGTTAGGAGTTGGCTCGAATAAAGAAATTGATGTTCACGGAGCAGCTGGTATTGAACATTGGGTGGCAGAAAGTAAATGGTATACTGATCGCAAGGTGGGGCTTGAACTTGTGAAAAAATTGCTTAACAAAGCGGCACTTGTTAAAAAAGAGAGAAAACCTGATTTTGTTCGCGCCTGGTTTTTTGCCCATAATGGATTTACGCCACAAGCGGAAAAGTTTATGGAAGACAATGGCGTTTTTTGGTCAACTCGGGCAGATTTGGATGCTTTATTGGACGAGGTTGGCTTGAGACGATTGCCGAAGTTTTAAGATCAGAAATAAGCCAAAGGCGCTTTTCAATTACTAAACGACAAGGATTATTAATAACTGATGTTACGCACTCTCGTTCCCAAGCGCCTGCTTCAATGCCATTAAGTTAAGAATTAGACTTTTATTTTCAACAAGATATTTTGTAGG
>CAYFOB010000302.1:0-5680 GCA_964344525.1 uncultured Thiomargarita sp. | reverse complement strand
GTACCATGTAATGATCAGAGGAAATACAAGGTCCAGCTGTGTTAAATTTTTTCATAAATGGTTGCTCCTTTAACTATACCATTTTTTCAAAAAATGGTATTTGTTTAAGCTCAAAATTGGTTTTGACTTATCCTGTTAACGGTGTTAATTCAACTGAATTCGCTCTCCCCAAGGCACTTTACCCTTGCCCTTTATCAACCAAATCACCGGATAAGATGGTTCCGTTTCAGGAAAATCGCCCTCAGCATCGGTGAAATAAATCAGTAAATCGGGTTCCTGCCTGATACTTTCAAAAACGGGCTTAAATGATGTACCGCCTCCACCGCTTAATTGATTTGGTGCTGTAAATTCTTCCCAAGGTTCATAGATCCATGGTCCATCTTCTGATAATTGGGCATCACAAGCCAGTAAGGTGATACGTGCTCGCATTTGTCCCTTCAGGGCATTGATTTCGGCAATACATTGGGCAATTTCTTCATCACTTACCGAACCGCTGGTGTCTAGGGCTACCACGATTTCTAATTGGGCACTGCGTAGGCTGGGAAAAATGGCTGCACCTTCGCGTCGTGAGGGGCGCATATAGGTGTAATCATCCCGTGCCATCAGGGTCATATAGCGTGCCAATAACATACGCCAAGGCAATCTAGGTTGCAATAAATGGTCAACCATTCGCGCCATCGCATTGCCTAATTTACCCGCTTGTAGCGCTTGTTGTACTGCGCCAGCTAAGCGTTGTTGCCATTGCACATCTAGGTTTTGACGTTCCGTATCGCTCAGAGGCGGTGGTTGTGATGCATTACCAGGCTGTGTTTGAGTGTCATTTTCGCCAAAATCACTCACTTGCCCCTCAGATTGCTGTTCACCTTCATAAACATGTTTATCCATCGGCTCTTCAGCATTGTTTTCATCAATCGTGGGATAAATTTCTTCCGCTGTCATACCTTCACAATCGTCTGGTACCCACACGCCAGGCGGTGGCGTTAATCCTTCGTTTAATAACAGCGGATTGATGGCGTAATCACACGCTAAATCCCAACGGGATTTTTGGCGGTGTTGGCGGCGAGAAAAATGGGATAAGGCACAATGTAAGGCTTCATGTGCCAATACAAATTGTACTTGATCGACACTTAAAGCATCAATGTAGTCAGGATTATAAAAAAAACGCCGTGCATCGGTGGCGCTGGTGGGACACCATTTAGGATCAGCCACTTGTGTTGGCAAGCGAAGCACTAAGGCACCCAAAAAAGGTTTATCCAAAATCAGTTTAGTACGCGCGGCGGCTAATTTCGTGTCTATATCATTCATAGAGCATGATGTCCCCAATGGCTTGTGCCCATTGTGCAAATTCTGGCACGCTAAACAATATCGAACCGATGGCGCGTTGCATGTCTGAAACTAACATGACTCCCATTTCACGATGTCCAAATTTTTGGGCAAAATTTAGAATATGCCCATAAAGTGTTACCGCCTCTGGACTCTCTTTGGCACGAATAGCTCGCCCAACTAAGGCAGCTGCAATGGCATATTGTAAATCAATTTCTTTGGGTATTGGTACCTCTTCGCCCCGCAAAATGGCTTCCAAATCAGGCATGTTATCCAAATTGGCGATAAATGCATTTAATTCAATGCCCGCTGCGGAACCAATGCAGGCTTGTAAAGTGCCTAAAAATAGCTCAGAATGATCAGAAAATTTTTGCAAAGCGCGATGGGCAAATTCCCAGGAACGTGGAGAGGGAAAAGCCACCGGATTATGAGCTGGATCAAAATCAAACAACAATTCTGGGCGAAATCTTAAAAAGGCGATAATTCTTTCATCGATCTCATTTTGGTAAGCCCACGCTATCCAATCGTCTAAGTAAACATCAAACTCAAAATGAGAAAAGCGATTGGCTAAGGGCGCAGGCATGGTATAAGTCACACCCCGATCACCTTGCCGGTTGCCTGCAGCAATAATCGCCCAACCATCAGGCACTTGATATTCACCCAAACGACGATCCAAAATTAATTGATAGGCTGCTGCTGAAACACTGGGGGGTGCCGAGGTGATTTCATCCAAGAATAAAATGCCATTAGGACCATGACGTTCCACATTTGGCAACAAGGCAGGAATCGCCCATTCAACATGTTCATCGACTCTAAATGGAATGCCTCGCAAATCACTCGGCTCCATTTGTGACAAACGAATATCAATCACAGGTGCCTGATGCTTTGCTGCAACTTGCGCAACAATTTGCGATTTGCCCACACCGGGGGGACCCCATAACATCACGGGTGTGTGATGTCCTTGGTGTGTGCTTAAAAATTCACGATTTAATACAATAGCTAATTGAGCAGGACGCATATGAGTTATTTGGGATTATTTGCTGTGATTGATTCATATTTTTTTCCAGTACTGCATTCATGACTTGCAGATTTTATACCCAATTTCTTTTTCCACAAAACCCACTCCAAGAAACACTTGTGGGCGTTTATCCGTCAAAAAACGTTCGCCATACTTTTTATTTTTGATTTGGGATAAGGCTTTTTTGGTTAAATCGGACATTTCAGTACCCGTGTTGCCATATTTAAATTCAATCAAATAAATTTTGTCAGGCAAAGCCAATACTCCATCAATTCTTCCTTTATCTGTTAACACCTCTAAATCAATTTCAACGCCCATTAGTACCAATATCATATAAAACAATGAGTGGTAATAGGCTTCTTTTTCGAGGTGTAGTTGGTATGGGATTTTGGCAAATAAGGCTTTCATGATATTCATAAAGCCTTCTAGGTTTTCTTCCTCTAAATAGGTCCGTAATTCTTCAGCCTTGGGTTGGATTTCTTCCAATCCATTTTCAGTAAAACTTTCAAACAAAAAGGTAACAAAAGCTTCTTTTACCTCAAAGTTGGGATAGTTCAAGATATATTGAAGCGTTCGCGCTTGTTTATCAATGTGGGTTATGGTTAAATAACCTGTTTGAAACAAGAGCGCGAAAATATTCATGTTTTCAATGTTATAACTATCAAAAACAATCTTTGATACTTTTTGGTTTTCAAACGTTGTGGCATCAAATGCTGTCTTTTTGATTAACTTCATCAAAAAGGTTGGGGTTCCACTTACAAACCAATAATTATCAAACTGTTGTTCAGCAAACAAATTGAGAATTGAAAATGGGTTGTACATTTTGTCTTTGCCATTCCAGGAATAACCATTATACCAAGTTTTGATTTTGGCAAGTAACACTTCCTTTTTGAGGCTTAATTCAAAACAAAGGCTTTGAATATGTTGAGCAAAATAGTCTTCCAATTCCGTTTGAGTGTATCCCAGCAAGGTGGCAAATTCTTTAGACAGTGTAATATCGCGTAGATTATTCAATTCTGAAAAAATCGATACCCGCGAAAATTTGGACACGCCTGTTAAAAAGACAAAGCGCAAATAAGCATCAGAATGTTTGAGTACCCCAAAAAAATTTCTAAGAATTTCACGATTTTTAGTCGCTTTTTCGACATTATCAACATAATCGACAATGGGTTTATCATATTCGTCAATGAGAATCACCACTTTTTGCTGCGCTTTTTCAGAAAGTTTTTCAATGAGCTCCGCAAATTTTTCACGAATAAATGGACTGACAAGAACAAGATTATGTTTGCCAGCAACCTTATCTAAAAAAGCTGACAATGAGGCTTTGAACACCTCTTCATTGTCGTAAGAAATGCCGTTAAATTCAATCATAATCACTGGGTAGGGTTGCCAATCAATCTTGTCATAAATATAGAGTCCCTGAAAAAGGGCTTGATTGCCAGAAAAGATTTCAGACAATGTTGAAACGAGCAAAGATTTTCCAAAACGGCGAGGGCGAGAAAGGAACACATATTTTCCTGCCTGGATTAATTTGGCAATTTGTTGGGTTTTATCAACATAGATATTGTTATCATTAATCATTTCGGAAAATGTTTGGACACTTAAAGGTAGTTTTTTCATATTTCACCTCAAATAATCAGGCGGTTAATGCAACAGTATTAGGGTTGTTGCTTGCGAAAATTTTGGTTCCTTTTCAACAATAACTACAAGGATTCTATTTAAAAAAGGATAAGAAATATAATCCTTGTAGTTATTCTGTAATAATTATTAGTTTGACAAAACTTCCCTTTGCTTTTCAAGCAATTGGCTAATACCATCTCTAGCCAAACTTAACATTGTTTCTAATTCCTCTTGGCGAAACGCATGTCCTTCAGCAGTACCTTGAATTTCAATATAAGCAAGTCCATCATTCATAATGACATTCATATCGGTTTCCGCTTCTGAATCTTCTCGATAGTCCAAATCTAAAACGGGTACGCCTTTGTAAATACCAACAGAAACCGCAGCGACTGCACCATGAATCGGATTTGTACGGATTTTCCGTCTTTTTAGCAAATATTGTATGGCATCAACGAGTGCCACATAACTGCCAGTAATTGCTGCTGTGCGTGTGCCACCATCCGCTTGAATCACATCACAATCAAGTGTCACAGTACGTTCACCCAATGCTTCTAAATCGACGACTGCGCGTAGTGAGCGTCCTATCAAACGCTGAATTTCTAGGGTGCGCCCGCCTTGTTTGCCTTTACTTGCCTCGCGCTGCATACGATCATGAGTCGAGCGAGGTAACATGCCATATTCAGCCGTTACCCAGCCTGATGATTTTTTTTGTTCTTTTAGAAAGCGAGGTACACGTTCTTCAACAGTTGCTGTACATAAAACTTTGGTGTGTCCAAATTTGGCTAAAACAGAACCTTCCGCATATCGGGTGTAATGACGTGTTAAGTTAATTTGACGAAGTTCGTTAGGTGATCGACCACTCGGACGCATAAAATTTCCTTTTTTGATGTTAAATTTTAAATTCGATGATAAGCGCTGTGTTTTATGATTTGCATCAACCGTTTTTCAAATGTTTTAGGTGAAACGACATTGCCCACCTTGATTCCCTCAATACCTTTTTTGCCTCTAGCCACTATTTTGAGTGCTCCAAAATCTAAAATGTGACACAAAATGCTTGGTTTAATCTTAATTCCTTCAAATTGAGCATGACTGATTTCAATCTGTTTTTTGGGAAGAAAGTTGAATTTAATAATAGTCCGTCGGGAAGTAATTATCAAAATTGTGGTGAATTGTCTTAACAAGGTATATAGCAATATCAAAATACTTAGCAATAACACGCCCTGGAAACAGAGTGCGACATACGGCTCAATCTCTGTCAGCCATTGATGTAACATTGTTGGATAAAACAAAAAATAAGTGAGCATCAGCACAAGTAGCGATATTTCAAAATAACCAAACCAATGAGCATTAACACGATAAACAATTGATTCTCCTTTCCATAAATTAATGTTATCCTTATTAGCTTCAGCTGTATTTTCCACCAATTTTTTTAAATGAGCATCATAAGCCGCTCTTTTTTGTGGATTACTTAAAATATTGTAAACCAATTTGACTTTATTAAAATGTTCAAGAACCCGCGGGTTACCTGGGTATCGGTTTGGATTAAATTTTTTAGCGGAATAAACAGCTGCGGCTTTAATTTCTTCTGGCGTGGCATCTGGTTCAACACCTAAAAATTCGTAGAGTGTTTTTTTTTTCATATTTTATTTAATTTCAAGAGACTTTACGCTTTTGCTTAACTTAATGGCAGTGTGCGACTAACTACAAGGATTACTTTTA
>CAYFOB010000301.1:0-5688 GCA_964344525.1 uncultured Thiomargarita sp. | reverse complement strand
AAAGCGGCACTTGAAGACCTTAAAATCGCGCTTGAAAAGTCACCTAACCTTAAGAATGAACTTGTTAATGAAAATGCCTTTAATAAATTACATGATATCCAAGAATTCGCAGAACTTACCCAGAGACCCTGAAATCATTACCTCAGGAGATGTACTCTCAGAAATGATGAAATTGCTGAAGCTGCAAAATCCAAACTTTAGTGAAGTTATGGGTGCTTTCTTGCAAAAAGAAATCGTTTATGAAAAGGCAGCTAAACTTGAGTCAGCAGGACAAGATTTTGATAAACAAACTCCACTTGCCCATGTTTTTGTAGATTTACCAGCAACAGAACACCCTGAAGCCGCAAATATTCCACTCACAAAAGATAATGGGGACTTAGTTGCCCTTTTGCTTAAAAAAGGATCACTTCGCAACAACAATACTTATGAGGAGGAAGCGCAAGGATTTGTCATTGTTGGTGGTCCAGGACAAGGTAAAAGTACGTTAGGTCAATATTTATGCCAGTTATATCGTGCTGCCATTCTTAAAAATTACCCAAGGCTTGATCCTAAAGCCAATGAAGTGATCAAACAATTTAGCACCCAAAAACTACCAACAGTACGCCGTTTCCCCATTTTTATCATGCTAAGTCAATATGCCACTGACTTAGCTCATAACAAAAAACTAACGTTATTAGAATACATTCGTCAGGAAATTTCTCAACTTGGTCAAGCTGACTGTTCCCTAGCTGACATCAAACAATGGCTGAATAATTATCCTTGGTTGGTGGTGCTTGATGGTTTAGATGAAGTGCCCGCTTCAAGCAATCGAACGCAAGTACTTAAGCAAATTGAAGATTTTCGCATTGATACCACCAACTGCGATGTTCAAATCGTTGCCACCACACGACTACAAAGCTATAGCGAGGAATTTGCAGCGACTTTATATAAACATTGGTATCTCACGCCTTTGTCACCACAACAAGCCATGAACTATGCCCAACGCTTGGTTGACGTGCGTGCTGACGAAAGACGTAAAAAACAAATTTTACGTCGTTTGGAGAAAGCCACTCAAACCGAAGCAACAGCCCATCTTATGCAAAGTCCGCTTCAAGTCACTATTATGACTACCTTAGTCGAACGGATTGGCGAGCCACCCCGACAACGGTATCGTCTATTTGAACGATACTACCACACCATTTATGATCGTGAAATTGGGAGAGAAGGTGCACTTTCCGCAATCCTCAACGACCGACAAACTGATATTGATATCATTCATTCTCGTACTGGATTGCTTTTACAAAGCAAAAGTGAAACGGCTGGTGGCACTGAAGCACGATTAAGTGATGAGCGTTTTCATGCCTTGGTTCAATCTCGTCTCGAAGAAGTCGGAGTTGATGGTGACAACGAACTTTTACGTAAAATCACAGATGGTACTTTAGAGCGGTTGGTCTTTTTAATTAGCCCCCAACCAGGACAAGTTGGTTTTGAAATTCGTTCACTACAAGAATTTATGGCAGCAAAAGAATTATTGAGAGATAAAGAAAATGTCATAATTGCAAGATTAAAAGCCATTGCACCCATTTCACATTGGCGGAATGTTTTTTTATTAGCGGTTGGAAAATGTTTTGTTGAACACGAATATTTATTAGAAAGGATTCTTTTTATTTGCGAAGAACTCAACGATAAAATGACTGATTCCATTGCTGAAGCAACCCTTTGGGGAGCCCGTTTAGCATTAGACATTCTTGCCGAAGGGGTGGCAAGTTCTCACCTGAAATATGAGCGATTATTTGCAAAAAATGCGCTACAATTGATCACACTTTCTGATGCAACAACACATACCCGACTCGCTGGGATTTATCATAACGGTTTGACTGATTTATTCCAAAACGCCATTCGTGATCGACTTGGACAAACCGAATCAAGCCAACAGCATGGTGCGTGGATTCTACTTAAAGCCCTTGTTGATCGTGAAGTATTATGGGCAAAAAAACTACTGACCGAAAAATGGCTCACAGAATCTAAAGATAGACAAAAACAAATATTGCTTTTAAATAGTGATTCTCGTCCTTGGGCAATTGAAAAGCTTGTTAACATTATTCCATATTGTGATCCTTTTGAACTTCGTAACTTGGATTGGTATCGCCGTGACAATAGCTTAGCTATTTCGTTAGGAGTATCTAAATATTTTATTCATTCTTTCAATATAAAGCGATTTGAGGTGGTCATCTTGCCTGCCAAAGAAAATTTAAAGATGTTGAGTGCAAAATTAATTTCTGTACAGGAACATGGCAACAAGCAACTGATCCCATTGAAGGATATGCCCCTAAAAAACAATGATTGGGCACCGTACATTTCTGCAGGACGATTTGCAGAAAATCCAACGAGCGTAACATTAGCACAAGAACTTCGGTGGTTAAGCGAGAATTGGGATTTGGAGCAACCACGCTTTAGGCATTACGATTTTTTGTGGCCACTTGCTACCTGTATCTCTGCCAGTGATGCAAAAGAAGATTTGCTAAAATTGGCTGAACGTGCTGATAAAGGTCAACTTGGCTCAATTGAGCAATGGATTGCTGCAGAAGAACGGTGGAAACAACAAAATATCATCAGCGCAGATTTTCAGAGCATGAGTGATGATCGTTGGCCTTTTGATGATGGCATTGATAAATCTGGATTTCCATTTGAAGGTTGTCAGTTGAGTTTTTATAGTTTTCATTTTTATGGATTTGAACAAAAAATATGGCAAGCTGTTATTAAACAATATACAAAATTAGGCGATAGCAAAATCAAATCGTGGATTGCTTTATGTGCTTTAGGTATTTTAACATTTCAACCCTCACTTGCAAAAAACCATTTAATTTCAATTACACCAAGCCAGCTAAAAGAAATTATTCTCTCAGCTTGGCTGGAACACAAAAATTCAAAAAAATTCTATTTTGATTTATTACATAACTTGGCATATCCTAATCGCCTTGGCAAAGAATGGGTTGAATTTTTTAATTGGCTTGGTCAACAAAAATACCAGCGCTATCTTGCTAATAAACCTTGGTCATATTCTGAACAATTGGCTAATTGGTTTGCTGTTCAACCAGATCAAATGCCTGGTTTGCTTAATATATTAGGTATATTGGCACTATCAGGTTGCGAATGTCCTGTTCCCAAGGATTTGCTTAAAATTGAGCAATATGAAGACGAAGATTCTCAATATAATGCACTCATGATTCTTCTTTCTCAGAATAATTGGGACGATTGTACCAAACTTGCTCAAAAGGTAGTGGATTTCTTGCCAAGCCATGAAAATGTAGTAGAACTCTCATTCACAATGCTCAAACAAAGAAAAATTATGCCCGAACGGATTGGAGAATTTGCATTAGCTTTATGGAATAGATTGGTAGAATTAAGTGAAAATCATATTGAAGCAAAGGAAGAGGTACAAAATCTTATGACAACAGTAATGAATAGTAGAAAAAGCTCATTAAGTGAATTGGAGAGTTTGCAACGTTTGAAGTTGCCTGTACTTGAATGACCACTAAAAATTACAAAAAATAAATGTCAAAACGTCATCTTTATTGGTTAACCGCTTTTTTAAGCTTGATCAGCCTTGCTTTATTTGCTTATAAAGTGTTGGTTTATCACTATCCACTCACACCCAATGTCACGGTGAAACGTTGGAATATTGAAAGCAAAATCTCATTTATCGCCGATAAAAATCAAGCCATCAAAGTCGCATTATACATGCCACATCAAGACAGGCGTTTTACCGTGTTGAATGAAGGCTTTGTCGCCAAAGGATACGGCATTTCCCAAAAGCGATCTGAACAGGGTGAAAAAGTCATTTGGTCTACGCGAAAAGCGAAAGGATTGCAAACGCTTTATTACCGAGCGATGATCAAAAAAAATGAGAGGGTGCAACCCAATAAGACACCGTCAAGAATGATTAGAAAAAAGCTTGAAGGGGCTACATTAGCGGCTGTGGAAATTGTGCTTGAACAAATTTATCAGATAACCGCCGATGTTGAAACGCAAGTATCTGAATTAATTAAGGAAATAAATCAAGCGCAGAATGAAAACATCCGATTTTTGCTTGGCAAACAGCCTTCATTGATCAAAAAATTGCAAGTTGCTCAGCAAGTACTTGAGCATGGGAAGATTGCCACTCGTATCGTGCAAGGGGTACAATTGGAAAATAACCAACGACAAGCTAAAACCATTTATTGGTTAGAAGTATTCGATGAACAGTGGTATGCCTTTGATCCTGTTTCAGGGCAATCAGAAATTCCTGAACACTATCTCGCATGGCGCTATGGCATTGGGCCACTGGTTAACGTCAAAGGGGGAAAGGCTGCAACTGTTGAAACATCAATCAGCTTGGATGAAGCTGATGTGGTGAGCATGCTGGCTTGGCGGGATAAAACCCATCCATCCAAGCTCTACGATTTTTCTTTGCTTAACCTACCATTGAGCAATCAGGCTGTCTTTAAAATATTATTGATGATTCCCATTGGCACCTTACTTTTGGTTATTATGCGTAATGTGGTTGGGGTTAAAATGTTTGGCACTTTTATGCCCGTTTTGATCGCCTTATCCTTTCGCGAAACAGAATTATTCGGCGGTATTTTATTGTTTACTTTTATCGTGGCTTTGGGCTTATTGTTCCGATTTTATCTCGAACAACTGAAATTATTGCTGGTTCCCCGTTTAGCTTCGGTATTAATCATCGTGATTTTGTTGATTATAGCACTCAGTATTCTCACACATCAGCTCAATTTAGAATATGGGCTATCCATGTCTTTATTCCCCATTGTTATTGTGACAATGACCATCGAAAGAATGTCTATTGTCTGGGAAGAATGTAGAAGCTTTGCAACAAGGTTTTGGTAGTTTGCTGGTGGCTGCGATTGCGTACTTGATTATGAACATTTCACAGCTCCAACATCTATTTTTTGTGTTTCCTGAGCTATTATTGTTATGTTTGGCAGGCACTTTGCTGTTAGGGCGTTATACTGGTTATCGCCTGTTGGAGCTTAACCGCTTTAGACGTTTGATTACTTATAGCGATTTAATAAATGTGGCGCACCATCAAACAATTAACCAACAACGGCGTACTGGGCATCAATAAACGCAATGCCGATTATACATTGCGCTATAACCCACGCCATTTATATCCCTTGGTGGATGATAAATTACGTACCAAGCAATTGGCAAAAAACGTGGGTATTCCAGTACCAGAACTCTACCAAGTCGTCGAATTTTATGGACAAATAAAAACAATGCCTACCATCTTGGCAAACTATCAAGATTTTGTGATTAAACCGGCTAAAGGGAGTCATGGTGATGGCATTTGGGTATTTTCAGGACAACGCCAAAACAAATACCGCAAAATCAGTGGCGCATTTATTAATCAGGATGAACTGCTTTATCATATATCTAACATTCTTAGCGGTGTCTATAGTTTGGGTGGGCAACCTGATAAGGCTTTGATTGAATACCGCATTCAGTTTGATCCGATTTTTGCCAATATCTCTTATCTTGGTGCGCCAGACATTCGCATTATCGTATTTTTGGGTGTCCCAGTCATGGCGATGGTCAGATTACCAACCAAGGCATCAGATGGCAAAGCTAACTTACATCAAGGCGCGATTGGTGTGGGATTGGACCTTGCCACTGGAAAAACCTTATCCGCCGTTTGGTACAATGAAATTA
>CAYFOB010000300.1:3720-5692 GCA_964344525.1 uncultured Thiomargarita sp. | reverse complement strand
TCTTTCTCGTTTTCTGAAAAAGACTTTTCATTTTTTCCAAAACAGCCTCTTAAAGCTAACATGCCAAATCTTGCCCAACCCACTATATTTGTACGCAACATAAATTGGATCATATTGCCGCCTGAACGAAGTGCAGCATCAGCCGTATCAACAAGACAAAGAGAACCATGCCCAACTAACAACATACGCTTAAGCTCTGGGTTACTAGCTGAAGGGAGACACTCCTTCCAAGGTTTTTTATGATAACTTCGCTGTTTTACTACCCACATAATACGAGTTAATAATTCTGTTACCAATACTGGAATTGCCAGAGCTAAACCATGTCTAAAATCATAACCTTTTTCAAATACTTGAACTGCTATTTTGGCAAACGATTGTCGGTCCTTACCAAACTCCCCAATATTTACAAATTGCAGCAACTCGTAAAATGGAATTGGAATACCTGAACCTCTACCAGAGGCACCTGATGAACCTGCAACATCAGAAAATAAGTGCCCTAGCCAATTTACAAAACCGGAAAAGATTTTGGCAATCAAGTTATTCCCCTGAAGCTCAAAATTTTTCGTCTCAATAGTGATCAATTTTCCATCATCAACGAAGTGTGCGGTGTTTGTGAATTGGTCTAATATAGAAAAAAAACAACCAATAAAATCAGGAGAATGACTAAGACTTTTAATATGGTGATTTTTGGTGTTCATCTTAAACAAACCATCAACATCACCTCCATGTTTGTGGTCATAATTAACATTAAACTTTTTTTCTAAAAAGCCTATAGCACTCTTGGTAGAATCAGAACCTTCATGACCACCTTTCCAACCACAAGCGCTGGCAAATTTTTCTACTGCAGTATCAACTGCATTATCTGTAACTTTTGTTAATTTACCTTTTCCTGGCCTACCAACTAGAAAAACATCTATCAAGCCTCCAATTACACCACAAGTTCCTGCAATCATGTAATCATACTTATCGCAGTTAGCTGATTTTAGAGTCAAGTCCTCTTTAATACGTTTTTCTAATTCAATTCGTTGAGTAGGAGACATTAACTGCTGATATGGATCAGAAGTTAAGTCAATATTGTGTTTAAAAGCATAGTCCTCAACAGAAGACATATACTCATTCCAACTCATTTTACTATCAAATTCTATTGTGTCAATAGTATCAAGTTTAGGAGTGCATAATTGAATTTCATCTTCAGATACTTGTATAGATGATTCTATGTCTTTAAAAGTACTGGAAGTCGTATTAACAGAATCTTCGTCGAAAGATATACCATTTTGCTCAAGTAAAGCCTCCATATCATTTAGCATGGAATCTAAACAGGCATCGTTTTCAATTTGACTTTTTCTTAGCGTGTTTAAAGTAGAGTCTATTTTAGATACTTGGTTTTCTGCATTTGAAAGCTGGTGCTTTTGCACTAGCATTGCAGAGGCAGGCTCATCTTTGTTTTTCATTTAAAAAAACCGGTAATTTTGCGTTTAGCTTTATCAGTCATATCACTAGCAGCTCCTTTAGCTTTATCAGCCATGTCAACAGCGGCTCCTTTCAATACCTCAGCCACTTTAAAATAACCAATTACTTCAAATATATTTACTAAATTTTCAAGCTCTTTAGTCGGTATTTCTTGCTTGAGCCTAAGTTGCTTTACATTTTGCGTTTCACCATCTTTTGTTCCTTCCTGAACGATTTCTTCATAGTATTTCATAACGATGGCGTAGTACTGTTTTTTTACAGGTTCATCTGTCAAAGACTTTAGTTTAGATTGATCTAGAACCTTTGGACACTTAGACATAATTACACTATTTTGCATAGTGCCAGATTTTTTACTCAACTGATTGCCGGCCGCTATTAGTACAGTCATCATCTGCATTAATTTCTTGATTTTTGCATCTTGCAGACTGTGGCTAGATAACGCTTCATTCAATTTATTTGTTACATAGTTCAAATCACCCATTAACAATGAAATCGTCTTCTG
>CAYFOB010000300.1:0-3710 GCA_964344525.1 uncultured Thiomargarita sp. | reverse complement strand
CCTCCTTTAACATGAGGTTTCTGCGTTTGGTTTTTTCAAGTTTGTCAGCACCAGTAACATGACGAACTCCTTTGTATGCACCCACCCCGAGTAATACAGCTACACCAATCCCAGTAGCCATACTAGAAAAACCAAGTACACCACCTAAGCCCAAGGCTGCTAATCCTGATGTCATACCAGCTGCCGACAGACCAACAACAGAACCAGACAAATACACCGCTGCAATTGGAACACCCACAGCCCCAGCTTTTGCAGTGAGTTCTTTTATTTCTTTTTTTAGTGCATTATCACTAAAATCTTCATGTAACAGTTGAAAGTCAAGCTTAATTGCATCAACCGCTAGTGCAGGATGGCGGAAATTTCCAGGCCACTCGAAGCGGAGCTTCGGGGCATGCATTCCCAAGCGGGAGCTTGGGAACGAGAAAACCTATTTATTCTCGTTCCCAAGCTCCTGCTTGGGAATGCATTCATCGAAGCTCTGCTTCGAGTGTAGGTGGCCTGGAAATTTCCGCCATCCTGCACTAGTTCGATTTCCTTATCTGATACACCAAACAAAGATTGATTCTCAGTTAAAAACTTGAAGTCTCTTTTAGAAAAGTCTTGATAAGAACCCTTAACACTCAGAAATGTGCTAATTAAATCTTTCACCAAAGATATCTTGATTGATTTGTTGTGACTCCCTGCTTCTTGATCAATAGTATCTAAGCTTCTCTTTGCCTTTTTCACTTACCGTGACATTTTCTATATATTCAACAGATTCAAAATCATTGAAGTGGAGTTCGGTAGGTTCTGAAGAAGAAGATTTATAGATGATTTTTTCACCAGTAAAAACCAGCCCTTCTTTTGCACTACCCAATAAAGTGTTGTCGTAAATTGCTATAATTGAACCAATATTATCTTCACAATGAAATGCTTTCACCGCATTGTTCAATTTCTTTTCAGGTATTTCAGGTGCAATAAATACCTTTTTGCTTACAGCACCAATATTATCTTTTATAAAAACATTTATATTTTTCATAGTTAGACCGTAGGATGGATAAAAACGAAAGTGAAACCCATCAAAAAACTAACAAAGTTTCAACAGCAAATGAAAATTTATTAGTATATAAGCTGATGTTACGCACTCTCGTTCCCAAACTTATGCTTGGGAATGCCGGTGGCGACGTGAAGCGTCCTAATGGTGGGATGAGAAAAATGACTTTCTTCCTTGCCACCATCACAGCGATGCAGAGCGTCGCTACATGCATTTCCAAACAGAGTTTGGGGACGATGAATTTATCATATCACATTTCTCAATAAAAATAGTACATAAGAAATCGTTAATATAATTTAACCGACACAGTTTGTTTATATACTATCATAATGAGCTGTCATACGTTGAAAAATTACATGCGCTATACTCATGCCCTAATATTCCTCCTCTGCCAAAAAGCGCTAAATTTGCTTTAAAAATCAAACCCCATAACACGCAATCTTATGCCCAATGAAAAGCGCATAAATATTGCGCAAAACTGTCAACTAAAAGGGCAAAATAGTGGGCGTATTTTTATGCCCTGAAGGTATGAAGTGTTATTTTAATGGTTAACAGTCATTTACCATTAACCATTAAAAATTTTCAATTGGGTGTTTGTATTTGGTTTGCACCCAGTTCATTAAAAAATCCTTGACTCATCAATTTGGAAATGGCATTTTTGATGTTTTCTGGTGTGACTTTTGAAAGTATAACCATATTAGGTTCGGCGAGAAAATGATTTCCATATTCAACTTCGATTTGAAAATCTTGCTGTAAGCGGATAATATCAATAAAATACATCATGTATGTCGTGCCATAACAATAGTAGCACAAGTTATGCCTCTACCATTGCGAGTATCTCATTTTTAACAAATAAGAGGTTTTTGTAAATTGATTTTAAATCTTCTATTTTAGTGGAATCGAAATTTTGCGAAATAAAGTATTGATATTTATGACGTGCTAATCTTTCCAAAATCACAAAATGCCAATTGCCACCGGTAATATAAGCGCCTTTGATGAACTTCCAGTCATTTAATTCAACCGCAGTGATGAGTTCAGCTAACAGTTGTGGTCTTGGATTGCCATAATCTTCATTTCTTTTAAACTCTTGAATAAAGAAATACGGTTTTTGGCTTTCGACTAACCCTTCGCTGACGACAAAATCCACCGTACCATTTAAGATAAATTTATCAGTTGCATAACTCATGGATAGTTCATAAAATCCGCGTATTTCCTTATCTCTATTTAGAAAATTAATTTGGTTCAGCAAAGGAATTATGTAATAGACTTTCAAATCTTCTTCATGATAACGTTCAACTAAAGATTTATTCTTGGCGATTAAATCGGTTAAAAACACTTCCACTGAGTGATCTATTTCAATTTGATTTAAAAACCATTCATCAAAAGCATGATCATCTAAATTCGGCTTAATCTCAAATAACTTTTTTAACTCGGTATCTCGGATTTTACTGTATTGGTAAGTGGGAATTTTATTTTCATCGAAGCCCTTTAAAAGAGCAACTTCTTTTCTTAATTCCTCTATTTCTTTTAACAGTTTTAATTCAATTTCACTGTTCATTTATATCAGCCTCACAACTAACTTGATGACACATTTTGTCAAAAATCGTTAATATAATTTAACTGGCACAGTTTATATACTATCATAATGAGCTGTCATACGTTGAAAATTTTTTTATGGGCAAATAATATGTGCTACATTCATGCCCTAATATTCCACCTTTGCCAATACAATAAACCAAATTTGCCCTAAAAATCAAGCTCCATAACACACAATCTTATGCCCTATTGAAAGCGCATAATGAACGCGCAAAAACCTCAACTCATGGTGCATTTTCATAGCGCTACGAAAATACACCAATCAACCACACCAAATCATATGTAAACAATTCAAGTTTGTACAATAAATAGCGCACTTTTTTAACACTAATGCAATAAAATAACTTCAATATCGCCTAAGTTTAAGTCTTTAAAGTCTTTATCCAGCGTCACCAATTTTAAGTTGTAACATTTTGCAATGTTGTACTGATAAGCGTCATCAAAATCCAAGTTTAAAGATTGTGCGATGCTATTTATTTGAGCATAATCATTTTTTGGTAAAGTGAGTACGTCAAGATGAGGCAACATATCTTGAGTAAATTGGGTGAATAAATGAGCCTGATTTTTTCTAAATGTGACAACACCAATAGAATGTAAAGAAAAATCACTAATACAAAGATCAACAATATTGTCAGTGATGAATTGTTTACACAATTCATGTAACGTTTGTTTGAGTAAAATTTCGAGAAAAATATTAGTATCAATTAACATTTAACGCCACTCCAAAGATTTTTTTTGAAGAGAAACACTATCATATTCTGATTTTAGTTCAGATAAACCACCTTCCCAGTTGAAAGTTGGTGGCGTTTTTTTGGGTTGATTTTGAACATGTTGGCTTAACAAAAAATCAATATAAGCCACCAGTGTTGGTATCAGTGCATTAGGTAAATGGTTAATTTTTTGGTAAACCTCATTTCTATTATTCATATTAATTTCCTAAAATCATTGTTGTTTTTTTTACTCAAAATTGTCTGAATCAGACAATTTTGAGATAAAAAATTTTAAGCGATGTTAATTTTAAGCTTACCTTCAGCCAACCATTGCCCAAACTGCCCTAACCAACGTCCTTCCGGTGACTCAT
>CAYFOB010000299.1:0-5696 GCA_964344525.1 uncultured Thiomargarita sp. | reverse complement strand
TATATTAGTACTTAATAATATTTTTATTTACTAACTTGAACATCGAGATAAAGGAAATATTGGATGATCTTTCAAGGATTTCAAAACGGGGAATCGTTTTAATTGACAACCTGCTTGATGTGAATGTCATTGAATCAGGCAAAACGAATATTCTACTAAAAAGCCTAAACCTTTTGGAAATCGTGCAAAATCTGCAGAGCGAATATAGTAATAAAGCCAAAGCAAAAAACATCACCCTACAGCTTCAATCTCAAGAAAAACCATACACTGCCTTTGTTGATGAAAGATCTTTATTCCAAGTATTAGATAATCTGATTTCCAACGCCATTAAATATTCACCACATGGCAAGCATATTTACATCCGACTGATTGAGAATACTAACGTTGTGCGCTGTGAAATAGAAGATGAAGGTCCAGGGCTAAGTGAATCTGATCAACAAAAAATGTTTGGCAAATTCGCCCGCTTAACACCCCAACCCACCGGTGAAGAGTTTTCTACTGGTTTAGGGTTATTTATTGTCAAAAAATTAGTTGACACAATGAATGGGAAAGTGTGGTGCAAAAGTAAATTGGGGCAGGGAACGACTTTTATTGTGGAATTTCCCAGTAAATAACTGATGATAGTTAGTCTGCAAAGCGCCGCTTCGCGGCGCTTTGCACAAAACGAGAATTACTTTTTTGTGAAATATTGCAAATAGAGCTGAATTTTGTCGGTTAATTGTCCAGGTTCAATGGGTTTTGTGAGGTAGTCAACAGCCCCAATTTTATAACCCTTATGCTGAAATTCTTCAGACTTATAAGCTGCAGTCAAAAAAACAATCGGAATATGGCGCGTTTTTGGGCGGGATTGAATCAGTTGAGCCGTTTCAAAACCATCTATCTGTGGCATTTGTATATCGAGAAGAATCAAATCCACTGAGGTTGTAATCAGGAAATTTAAAGCGCTAATACCTGAATCAGCATCAAACACATTAACATTATCAAAACGTCTCTCAATAATTGTTCGTAAACTCAGTCGGTTATTTTTATTATCATCAACAATCAGTATCTTGTAGGTTACAGCATTTGACATATTTAAACTCCTCATTTTGTCTGAATCAGAATTTCTTAAATTCTGATTCAGACAGAAAAATCACTGATACAACCACACCCGCATCAGTGACAACAATTTTTCCGTTTCAAGGGGTTTTGGGAGATAATCGCTTGCGCCCGCTTCGATACATTTAGCCCTATCACCTTTCATGGCTTTTGCAGTGATGGCGATAATAGGTAATTGACGGAAACGGGCTTGTGCTCTAATTTTCCGTATTGCTTCATATCCGTCCATCTCTGGCATCATTATATCCATCAAAACCAGTTCAATATCAGAATGTTTATCCAATAACGCCAGTGCCTCCTTACCATTGTGTCCAACGATAGTTTCCATCTTTTTCGCTTCTAAAATCGCCATTAGGGCATAGATGTTGCGAACATCGTCATCCACCAGCAAGACTTTTCTACCCTTCAGAATGGCTTCTTTATCATGTACCATCTCCAACATATGCTGTTTGTCTTCGGGTAAATTGTTAACCACTTGATGGAGGAATAAGGTGGCTTCGTCTAATAAACGTTCCGGCGTTTTGACGGTTTTGACGGTGTGATTTTCCGCACATTGCTGCAAGAACATTTCCTCAGATTCAGTCAAATCACGATCCGTATAGATAATCACAGGAATTTGAGAAAACTGATCATCTTGGCACAGTTGCTCAAACATTTTGATACCTGCACCTTGCTCGATATCCACGTCAAGGACGATACAATCAAATGAGGCTTTTCTCAGGTCTTCTAAAGCAGAAGCTTGATCTACCGTAACCGTTGTTTGGACATCCTTACTTCCCACTAAATTCACAATCTGTTGTTGATGCGTTTCATTATCGACAACAACCAGCACGGTTTTCACAGTTTTGTTAATAAACCGTTGCATATTTTTGAAGACGGTTTCAATTTCACCCATTTTCACGGGTTTTTGCAAATAACCAATCGCCCCCATTTTTTTTGCATCTACAATTTCCTCATCTACCGACATAAAATGCACAGGAATATGTCGTGTGGCAGAATTTTCCTTAAGTCTTTCCATGACTGACCAACCATCAAGTTGAGGTAAACCCACATCAAGTATAATGACATTGGGTTGGTACTGTTCAGCCAATTGTAAACCTGTTTTGCCATCTTCTGCAAGAATGCATTTAAAGCGCTTTTCCCGAGCCATGTCCATGAGAATGCCGGAAAATTTACGATCATCTTCAATAATCAAAACGGAGTGATCCTTTGGCTTTAAATTGTTCCGATCATCCGCAACGGCAGGCGCCGTTTGAATTGCTGGGGCAGGTGCGGGTTTAGGGATAGCTTTAGGGGGAGCGCTCTCAGGTTTCGCCTGTTGTTTTTCAAACTTTTCAGGCAAATAAAGCGTGAAAGTACTGCCTTTACCCTCTTCACTGCGCACAACTAAATCCCCACCGAGCAATCGGGCTAACTGACGGGAAATAGATAGCCCCAATCCCGTGCCACCGTATCGTCGGCTGGTACTGCCATCGGCTTGTTGAAAAGCTTCAAAGATCACTTGTTGTTTATCTTCTGGGATACCAATACCAGAATCTGTCACACCTATTGCAATGCTGCTTTCGGGTGATAAATCTAGCATGAGCAAATCATCAGTAGACGGACGTTGTACTACTAGCTTGACTTCACCGGCATTGGTAAACTTAAAAGCATTCGATAACAGATTGTTGATGATTTGCTTAACCCGCTGTTTGTCACTCAACAAAGCGGAAGGCAAATTGTCAGCAATTGAGACGTTGAAAGTCAACCCCTTATCTCCCGCTATGGGGCGGAATTTCTGTTCAATCGCTTTCAACGTGTTCCCCAGTGGCACATTTTCAATATGAAGATCAATTTTGCCCGCCTCAACTTTGGATAAATCAAGGATTTCATTGATGAGCGTGAGCAAGTCAGAACCAGCACTGTGGATGGTTTGTGCAAATTCTTGTTGTTTGTCAGTCAAATTGCCTTCTTCATTCTCAGATAACACTTGCGCCAAAATCAGCAAACTGTTGAGTGGAGTGCGTAACTCATGCGACATATTAGCCAGAAATTCAGATTTGTATTTACTCGCCAATTCCAATTCCTTCGCCTTTGTCTCAATAGCGGTTTTCGCTTTTTCCATCTCAATTTGGCTATGTTGTAGCGCAACATTCTTTTCACGAATTTCATCTTGTTGCTGCTCTAAGTCTTTGGTGCGCTCTTCCAATTCCTCATTAACTTGGCGCAACTCTTCCTGTTGAGATTGTAATTCTTCAGATTGCGCTTGCAATTCCTCGGATTGACTTTGTAGCTCCTCATTGGACTGCTGAAGTTCTTGCTGTTTATTTTCCAGTTCGGCTTTTTGACTTTCCAATTCTTTAGCCTGCGCCTGGGTTTGTTCTAAAAGCACTTGCATCTTGGAGCGTGATTCTGCCATATTCACCGCGATGCCAATATTCGACATGACTTGCTGGAGAAAGTCCTGTTGAAGAATTGTTGGTCTCTTTTCGGAAAAACCGAGCTCAATCACACCTTTCACCTCCTCCTCATATAAAAAAGGAAGGATGAGCACATACTCAGGGACCACATTGGTTAAACCAGACTGAAGAACATGGGTGTATTCTTTGGGCGTTTGGGTGCGGACGAACATTTTTTTCTCCATCGCCACCTGTCCAACCAAGCCCTCACCCACCAAAAATTTATTGGGTTTATCAGTCGTATAAGCATAACTTGCAATCATTTGCAAATAGCTTTTTTGGTGATTGGTGATTAATTGATAAAATAAGCCAACCTGCGCCTCCATATAGTTGGTTAAAAAGCCAATGATTTTTTTTGCCAATAGGGTGATATTTTGTTCACCGCTCATCACCTCATTGAGCTGCGCTTGCCCTGTTTTGAGCCAATCTTGTGCGGCATTTTTGCTAGTCGTTTCGCGCAAAGTGTTTGTCATATCGGACAGCGCGTGTCCCAATTGATCGTGTTCAGAAAGCAATTTCACTTCCTTGCTATAATCCCCAGTCGCAATGGCTTTCGTTTGCGCTATTGTGTTCTTGATGCCATCGATTAATTTTCGTGCCGAACTGACAAGATTGCCGATTTCATCATTCGCCTGGTATTTAATATCGCCCTCGACCAATTTGCCCTGCGCAAGATTTCCTATATGCTCATCCACCAACAACAGGGGAGTTGTCAAACGTTTGCTAGAACTGTTGATGAAAAGCCAGGTGATAATACCAATGATGAGTGCTGTAATCCCTAGCACCCATTGAAGTGTTGTAATTGCTTGAAAAGCTTCAGCTTTATCAATATCAGCAATAACTGCCCAGGTGGTTTCACCCACGTTTATGGGCGTGTAGGCTGACAGAACGGGATTACCAAGATAATCTATAATGATTTTGGCATTCGTTTTGCCCTCTAAAACGGCACGAGTTGCCTCAGTATCCACCGAACCTGTACTGGGATTGGCAAAAGACGCTATTATTGAATGATTTTCAGGATCAAGATAGGAGTTAGAACGCATGAGTTTATCACTCCCAACGAGATAGGATTCACCGGTTTTACCCATGCCAGCACGCTGCTGCATAATCCTATCTATGGCTTTATCACTCAATTGCAAAGCCACCACCAGTTCAATGTTGCCCTCATCAAGTAATGGTTGGGCAATAAAGGCGGCAGGTTCATCGTTGCTGGGGGCATAAGGTGCAAAATCACTCATACCAAATTTCTTGGTTTGTAAGATTTTATGGACCACATCGCCCAATCCAGAATCTGCATACTTGCCAGTCAGGATGTTGGTGTTGTAGTCCGCTTCATGTACAACGGTGTAAAAAATTTTACCTTGAGGATGGATGAGGAAAAGGTCATAGTAACCATACTCGCTAATATATTGAGCAAAATAGTCCTCCTGTTCATCAGCCAGTTTAGGGACAATCGCCTCTTCCCATTGTATCGTGGTGATGATAGCCCAATTGAGTCCGTCAATTTGCAAAGGTGCAAAAGCACTGAGTTCCAAATCACCAGTGCTACCAACTTTGGTGGTAAAACCAGATTGCCCTGCCAAGGCTTTATCAATATCTGCCCCACTTTTTTCATCACCGATGCTGGCTTCTTTGCCTTTGACGATTCTATCGCTACGATAAAAAGTTTGACCATCTACTTCAGCTACAAGGTAAGTTCCCACTGTTTTTCCCAATCCTTGACGCTTTTGCACAATGGCGTTAATGCCATCTGGCAACAAACTGAATGCTAAAACTCCCACAAGCTTATTCTCATGGAATATGGGCGCTACCATAAAAGCGACATATTGGTCATTCGCTAGAGCGTAGGGGGCAAAATCTTGAATGCCTATTTTGTTTAGCCCTTTTTGAAAGGCCTTGCCCAAGTGGCTAGTCCTTAAACTACCATTCAACAGATTTTGCCCTAACTCAGGGCCTCGCTTAACGGAGTAAACAACGTCACCATTTTTAGCAATCAGGAATATATCCAAATAGCCGTGTTCCTCCTTATCCTTTGCCAGTTCGTGGGAAAATCCATCCTTGATTTTTAAGATATTTTCGTCCACGTCATGGTTCTGTGTGTGAGCTAGGGCATTTGCAATGGCTTCATTTTGCGATAAGACGCTGATATCGCTCAAACGC